>JACIYQ010000035.1 GCA_014359855.1 Parvibaculum sp. | reverse complement strand
CAGTAGGACAGGCCGAAGAAGCGGCGGATTTCGTGCAGCCAGTTGTTGAGCGCCAGTGCGATCCCGTAGGCGCGGTCGCCGAGATGGGCGAGCCACTTGGCGTATTTCACGACGCTGTCGAACTGGTCGCCATGGATGACGAGAAATTGCCGCCCGTCCGCCGTCTCGTGGATCGCCTCGCCGGTCACGTCGACGCCGCCGAAATTGAGGCCGGTATAGTCGCGCAGCGCCTCGTCGTGGTTGCCGGGGACATAGATGATGGCCGCGCCCTTGCGGGCCTTGCGCAGCAGCTCCTGCACCACCGCGTTATGTGCCGCGTTCCAGTACCAGGAGCGCTTGATGCGCCAGCCGTCGATGATGTCGCCGACGAGGTAGAAGGTCGCGGCATCGTTGTGGCGCAGGAAGTCGAGCAGGAGCTCGGCCTTGCAGCCGGGCGTCCCCAGATGAATGTCGGAGAGGAAGAGCGTCCTGTGCTGCCTGCGGTGCTTCGGGCGGGGTCCCAGCAATCTTTCGTCGAGGCCGTTCCGCCTGGCCTTTGCGCGGGCGGCTTCCTTGCGGGCCTTCTTGGCGGCCCTGGTGGCGGGGAGGGCGGGCAGGCCGTCCGCGGGCTCGCGGGACTTGTCGAAGAAGCTGCTATCGAACAATGTCATGTGCCCGATCTTCCATCGCGCCAATCTCGAGCTGCGCGGGTTCCGCGAATCGTTTTCCTGTCTTCTGTCACGCCGGGAATATGGGTGCGCTGCAACAAGGTATCGTGACGTTACGATGACACTTATGTGACAGTGACCGGCCGGCCCCGTGCGGCGTTTCGCCTGCTAAGTCCTTGTGCAGATGGTTCTTTTCCTGTGCTAGGTTGTTTTCATGCGCATTCTGATCGTCGAGGATAACCGCCGCCTTGCGGCACTTGTCGCCAAGGGCTGCGAAAAGGCAGGCTTTGCCGCCGACATCTGCCATGACCTCGAAGGCGCGCAGGCGGCTCTCGGCACCGCGCGCTACGACATCGCCATTCTCGACCTCGGCCTGCCCGACGGGGACGGGCTCGAGTTTCTCGCCGCTCTCCGGCGGTCGGGAAGCGAACTGCCGGTCCTCGTGCTGACGGCGCGCGATGCGCTCGAAGCCCGTGTCGAAGGCCTCAATGCCGGGGCGGACGATTATCTCCTCAAGCCCTTTGCGATGGAGGAACTCGTCGCGCGGCTCCGCGCTCTTCTGCGCCGTCCGGGGCAGGCGCTCGGCCGCATGCTCGTTGCGGGAAATGTCTCCTTCGACACGGTCGCGCGGGAGGTTTCGATCGGCGGCGTGACCGCCGCCTTTTCCCGTCGCGAAACCGGCCTTCTCGAAATCCTGCTTCGCCGCCAGGGCCGCGTCGTGCCGAAGGACGCGATCGAGGAAAGCCTCTATGCCTTCGGAGACGAGGTTTCCTCAAACAGCATCGAGGTCGCGATCCATCGTCTTCGCAAGCGCCTTGGCGAGGCGGGAGCCGATGTCGAGGTCCATACGCTGCGCGGCATCGGCTATCTGTTGAGCCCCGCCGCATGAAGCGCCTCCGCAACATTGCCTCGCCGTCGCTGACCGCGCGCCTCACACGGCGCGTGCTTACAATCGTGGCAGTGAGCTTTCTGCTGCTGCTCGTGATCCTGAAGGTTCAGTATCTGACCGAGCGGGATTCGCTGCGCGACCGGGCACTCGAGGCCCAGGCTGCCGATGTTGCTTCCTACATAAGCATCGCAGCCGGCGGCCATCCCCTTGTCTCCCTTCCCGAGGCGCTTGAGGAAGGCTACAGCCATCCCGATCGTCAATATGTCTATCTCATCGTCGACGCGGAAAGCCGCGTGCTTGCTGCATCGCATGACATCCGCCAGCCGCTTGCGCCTCTTCCTGCGGCGGGAGGAGATCCCTATTTCAGCCATATCGACTTCACGGGCCGCGGTTCCTATTACGGCATCACGGTGCGTCTCGCGGGCGCGCAGCCGCCGCTCTACCTTCAGGTCGCGCAGGGCTCCGCCCATCCCGACGTGCTCGCCGACTCTCTTGTCGAGGAGTTTCTGGAGCGTTCATGGGCCTTTTTGGTGGTGCTCGTCCTTGGCATCGTCGCCGTCACGGTGTGGACGGTCCGCCAGTCGCTTGCGCCTGTGAGGCAGCTCTCCTTCCAGGCAAGGAACATCGGCCCAATGTCGCTCGACCGGCGCCTGCCGGAAGAAGACATCCCCTCCGAGATCGTGCCCCTGGTGCAGGCTGTGAACAGCTCGCTCCAGCGTATCGAGGCGGGATACAGGCGCGAGCGCGAGTTCACGGCCAATGCCGCCCATGAGCTGCGCACGCCGCTTGCCGTACTCAAGGCGAATATCGAAACGCTTTCGAGCCTCGATGAAGTCCCTCAGCTGATCGAGGAGCTCGGCGATATCGAGCGCCTCGTCTCGCAGCTTCTGCGCCTTGCGCAGGTGGACAATCTGGTGCTGCGGCCGGGCGAGGAGGCGGACCTGCGTGAGGTGGCCCTTTCCGTCGCGCGGCAGTTGGGCCCCCAGGCGCTCGCGGCGGGCAAGTCCATCGAACTCACGGGCGATGGCGGTCCCGTTCCGGTCCGCGGGAATGGCGACTTCCTGGCGCTCGCCCTTCGCAATCTGGTCGAAAACGCGCTTGCCCATACGCCCCGCGGCACGAGTGTCGAGATCAGGGTGGGGGCGGACGCGAGCCTCGCCGTTATCGACGGCGGACCGGGCGTCCCTCCCGCCGATGCGGGGCGGATTTTCGAGCGTTTCGTGCGCATAAAGCCGGGCGCCTATAATGGTGCCGGCCTTGGCCTGTCCATCGCCCAGCGCATTGCCGCCGTTCATGGCGGCGGTATCGACGTCGGCCGGGAGCCGGGCCGGGGGGCGGTCTTTACCCTTCGCCTGCCTAAAAAGGTCGCACCCCACTCCCTGTAAGCTTCCTGTAAGTAGGTTCCGGTGGATTCCACAGAGCGGGCCGGGAAATAGAGCCCGCCAAGCGCATGAACGCCGTCGCGCGCGAACGGCCGTCAGGAACCCGTATGCCTCTTTCGACCCTGTCCAAGGCCCTTCTGCAACGGTTCGGCCTGCTGCGGTTGCCACCCGTGCATCCGCTGGTATTGACGCTCGCCGTCTCGGCCTTGCTCGTGCTCTTCTATAATGCGCAGTTGTGGTCGGCGGTGCTCGGCTGGTGGCCGGGCCGCTCGCTGCACGATCTGGTCTTTCTGGGCTCGATAGGCCTTTTCCTCGGCATCGCCTTCAACCTCGTGTTGCAGCCCTTCGCCTTTCCGCGCCTGTTGAAGCCCGTTCTCATCCTCGTCGTTGTCACGGCGGCCGCCGTCTCCTACTTCGCCTCCGCCTATGGCGCGTTGATGGACCGGACGATGATCGCCAATGTGATCGAGACGGATACGCGGGAAGTCGGCGACCTGATGAACCTGGGCTTTCTGGTCCACATGGCCCTGTTCGGCGTTCTTCCGTCGCTTGCCATCATCGCCGTTCCGCTTCGCCTTTCGGGCTGGCGGCGCGAGGTTCTCTTCCGCGGCGCCACGGTTCTCGGCAGCCTTGCCCTTGTCGGCCTCGTCGCGGCGGTCTTCTTCCAGGACTATGCGGTTCTGGTGCGCGGGCACCGCGAAGTGCGCTTCATGATCAATCCTTCCGCCGCCATCTACGCTTCCGTGCGTTACGCAACCGCCATTCCCGAGGGAATGACGGCGCCGTTCGAGCGCATCGCGGCGCGGGTGGATCGCGGGCCGATACCGATAAGCACGGATAGCAAGAAGACCGTCCTGGTGTTTGTCGTCGGCGAGACGGCGCGCGCCGATCACTTCTCGCTTAACGGCTATGAGCGCGATACCAACCCTGAACTTGAAAAGCGCGGCGTGGTAAGCTTCGGCGAAGTGCGTTCCTGCGGCACGTCGACGGCCGAATCCGTGCCCTGCATGTTTTCCGACCTCGACCGGTCGCATTATTCGGTGACGAAGGCGCAATCGCGCGAGAACCTGCTCGACATCCTCGTCCGCGCCGATGTCGACGTTCTCTGGCTCGAAAACAATTCAAGCTGCAAGGGCGTTTGCGCGCGCGTGCCGACCGAGACCACCTGGAGCCTCAACGACAAGCAGTACTGCGACGGCGGAGATTGTCTGGACGATCTTCTGGTCGAACAGCTTCGGGACGCGCTCGCGGCAAACGACCGCGACCTTGTCGTCGTGCTGCACCAGATCGGCAGTCACGGTCCGTCCTATTTCAAGCGCTATACCGGCGACTACCGCGTCTTCGCGCCGACTTGCGACACGAACCAGCTTCAGTCCTGCTCGCGAGAGGAGATCGTCAACACCTATGACAACTCGATCCTCTATACGGATCGCTTCCTGTCGGAAGTGATCGACGTGCTCGCCGGGGCGTCGGACCGTTTCAATACCGCTTTCCTCTATGCGTCGGACCACGGCGAATCGCTCGGCGAGGGCGGCATGTACCTGCATGGCATGCCCTACGCGTTTGCGCCCGACACACAAAAGCATGTGCCCATGCTGTTCTGGACCTCGCGCGGATACCGCGCGGCATCCGCGCTCGACATGGCTTGCGTCCGCGATGGGGCGGACGCGGAATACAGCCACGACAATCTCTTCCATTCCGTGCTTGGGATGTTCGGTGTCCGCACCGAGGTCTATCAGGCCGATCTCGATGTGTTCGCGTCCTGTCGTCCAGGCGCGACCATAGCTCACGTGGCGGGCTCACCCGCCCCAGACCAGACGGCCCGCCCGTGAGCGACACTTTGGCCGGCGCCTCGCGCCGCGGCTTCCTGCGCTCGCCGGAAGTCTCCCTGTCTCTTGCCGCCATCGCGGTGCTGACGCTCTGGCCCCCCGTGCATGCGCTCGACCTCAAGCTTGCCGCGCCCTTCTTCGATGCGGCGGCGGACTCATGGTTCTTCCCGCCGGATGACAGGGGCGCGGCTTACTGGCTTCTCTATCGCGGTCCGAAAATATTCCTCGTCGCCGTCAGCGTCGTCTCGCTTCTCTGGCTTGCATGGCGCGGCTTCACGAAGCGCTGGCAGCCGTTCGATACGCGCTTCCTGGCGGGACTCCTCGTTCTCGGGCTGACGGCGCTTCTCGTCGGTCTCGTCAAGAATTCGACAGGCGTCTCCTGCCCGGTGCAGGAGACGCTCTTCGCCGGTCCCTATGCGCATGTGGCGATCTGGGATCGCCTCTTCGCTCTCGTTCCGTCCAATGAGCATCTGCGCTGCTGGCCGGCGGGACATGCGTCGGCGGGTTTCGGTCTGCTCGGCTACCGTGTCCTGGCACCCGTCCATGAGCGCCTCTCCTGGCGCTATCTGATGCCGGGACTCGCGGGCGGGTGGGTGCTCGGTGTCTACCAGATGGCCCGGGGACAACATTATCTCTCCCACACCATCGTCACCATGGCGATCGCCTTCATCCTTTCGGCTGCCGCCATCGCGATTATCGACCGGATCGAGGATCGCGGTTGACCGGGGATTGTTTTTCTCGGCTAATCGGGCACCGTCGTCGCGGCGGTATGTGACGTTTCGATGACATTCGTGTGACAACAGCCTCCGGATATTCCCGCTTTGGCGCTTCGCCGCTTCATTCACATCATTCTCAATCCGGCGGCCGGCCGGCGTAAGCGTCACCTGCTCGACGTCGTCGTCGAACGCCTGCGCGCCGCCGGTGCGGATGTAACGATCGAGCTCACCGAGGCCGCCGGGCATGCGACACAACTCGCTCGCGCCGCTGCCCGTGCGGGTCAGGCGGACGTCATTGTGGCGGCGGGCGGCGATGGCACGATCAACGAAGTCGCGCGTGGATTGCTCGGGCAGGGCGTGCCGCTCGGCATCGTGCCGCTCGGCACGGCGAATGTTCTGGCCATCGAGATCGGACTTCCTCAGTGGGCGGAGGATGTTGCGTCGATGCTGCTCGGAGGTCCGGCGGAACTCATCGGAACGGGTCTCGTCCAGAACGAGATTTTTCTCATGATGGTCGGCATCGGCTTCGATGGCGAGATCGTCCACGGCATCGATCCGAAGCTGAAGCGTCTATGGGGCAAGGGCGCTTTCATCTGGTCGGGTCTCAAGACATGGGTACGCGGGCCTGCGCATGACATTCGGCTCGTCGTGGATGGTCGTGAGAAGCGCGCCGCCTGGGCCATCGTCACCAATGGCCGCCACTATGCGGGGCCTTTCGTGCTCGCGCCCGATGCCGACATAACGCATCCGGGGCTCACGCTCTTCTTGTTCAAGAAGCCTTCGCGCTTTGCCTTCGCCGTTTATCTCGCGGCGCTGGGGCTCGGGATGGTGCCGCGTCTTCCGAGCGTTGAGGTTCTGCCGGCGCGTCGCATCGACGTTCAGGGTCCGGAAGGTCTTGCGGTTGAGGTTGACGGCGACGATCGCGGATTTCTGCCCCAGACCATCGAGCGCGGCACGCAATTCCTGCGGATGGTGGTTCCCGGTTAGGCGGCGTCGGCCTTGCCTTCGAAGCGCGGACGGCCGATGCCGTTGCGCGAGGGCAACTCCGAAAGCGTGTTCCATCGTGCGTAGTAGTCTTCAAGCGAAAGCGACACGCCTTCGGTCCCCATGATGCGCGCATGGGTGCGCTTCAACCTGCGCGGCTCCGTCACGCCGCAGGAATGCGCGATGACGCAGACTTCCTGTTTCACGCGTTCGGCATACCGGCGCACACGTTCGGCCTTGTCGGTGACATCGAGCCCGCGCTGCAGACGCTTATTGTGCGTGGTGATGCCTGTCGGACAAGTATTCTTGTTGCACTGGAGCGCCTGGATGCAACCGAGTGCGAACATGTAGCCGCGAGCGGAGCACACGAAGTCCGCGCCGACGCAAAGTGCCCATGCGACTTCCGCCGGCGTGATGAGTTTCCCGCTGGCGTTGACGCGGATGCGCGACTTCAGCTTGTGGCGCTCCAGCGCATCGCACAGCATCGGCAGGCTTTCCCAGATCGGCAGTCCCACATAGTCGATGAGCGGCATGGGTGCGGCGCCGGTGCCGCCGTCCGCGCTGTCCACTGTGATGAAGTCGGGTGCGTTCTCGATCCCGCGCGCGTTGATCTCCTCGCAGAGATCGTCGAGCCAGTCGTAGGCGCCAAGGACGAGCTTGAAACCGACGGGCTTTCCGGTCACTTCGCGCACATGGCTGACGAAATCGAGCAGGCCGGAAATGTTTTCGACTTCCGGATGACGGTTCGGGCTGATCGAGTCCGTGCCTGCCGGAATGCCGCGAATGCTTGCGATTTCGCGCGTCACTTTCGCGCCGGGCAGGATGCCGCCCTTGCCTGGCTTTGCACCCTGGCTGAGTTTGATTTCGAACATGCGGATCTGTTCGATGGCGGCGAGTGCCCTGAGTTTGTCGTCGGACAAGGCGCCGGTCTCGTCACGGCATCCATATTTCGCGGTGCCGATCTGGAAGACGATGTCGGCGCCACCCTCAAGATGGAATGGAGAGAGCCCACCTTCGCCGGTGTTGAGCCAGACGCCCGCCATGCGGGCACCATTGGAGAGAGCAAGCACGGCCGGCTTCGAGATCGCGCCGAAGCTCATGCCGGAAATGTTGTAGATCGATGCGGTACGGTAGGGAATGCGCGCGTAGGGCCCGATTTCGACGATGGCCGTGTCTGCGGCGTTTTCGTCGAGCGGTGGAAAGGGGCAGTTCGCGAAGGTGACGGTGCCCGCCGGGCGGAGGTCGCGCGTCGAGCCGAAAGCGACCGTGGTATCGACGCCTTTCGCTGCGCGGTAGACCCAGGCGCGCTGTGCACGGTTGAAGGGAAGCTCTTCGCGATCCATCGCAAAGAAGTACTGCCGGAAATACTCGCCGAGCGCTTCGAATATGTAACGGAAGCGGCCGATCACCGGATAGTTGCGGCGCACGGCATGTTTTGTCTGGATGCTGTCGACGACATAAAGCGCGGCGATGGCGAGCACCACGCAGCCGATGCCCATGATGAAGAGAGCGGAGAGAATGTCGACGATCTGCCAGAGGGCTGAACCGTTGAGCGCCTCAGCAAGGTCCTTCAATGCCGTGCCGAACATCCGTGTCCCCCGCTTTGGTGCTCTTCATTCGCCCGATCCTACGCGCCGGGCAGTGACGCTTCCGCGACAAGTGTCGGGCTGACCGAGGCGGGCAGCGGCTCGAGCACGCGCGGCGCCGGGCGTCCGGTCGCGGCGACTTCCGTTTCCATGTCGCCTTCGGCGATCGAAAGCCTGAGGCCGACGGCCGCGCTCGCCGCTTCGCGCACGCCCTGTTCCGGCATCGTGTCGAGCACCTTGGGCGCCGGCCGGTATGCGACTGCCGCCACGGTCTCTTCTTGCACAGAAACGACCTCGATGCCATGGCCGATGGCGGGTTTCAGGACGCCCGTCAAATCGATCTTCGGCTGTAGCGCGGCAACGGTACGGTTCACGACGCGCTCGCGCTCGTTCTGCCAGATGCGGATCACGCGGGCGAAATAGCGGTCGCCGCGCGCTTCGGTCTGCGAATGATAATTCGCGACGGCTTCCGGCCATGAACCCGAGCGGTCGTGCAGGCGCATCAGAAAGTCGGCGCCGTAAGCGACATTCGTCATCGGGTCGAAGCCGTCTTCGAGGCTCGCGAAGGCATCGGGGTGATAGCGCAGGTTCACCTGCATGCAGCCGACATCGATCGAGCGCATGCCGGTGGCGAGGAGGCGCCGCGTCGTCGCGACGGCTTCCGCCTTTGTCTTGAAATAATAGGCGTGACCCTCTGCGTTGATCGTCCAGGGCCAGGCGCGCGCCTTGCGCGTCTTGCGATCGTAGCGGCCCGATTCGGCCATGGCCACGGCGGCCAGCAGCGCGCGCGGAAGACCGTTCATGTGTTCGTGGTGGATCGCGGCGTCCTCGCAGAGCGTCGAGGGGTTCGCGTTGCCGGCCATGACCGGTTCGGGGCTCTGCGCGGCATAGGCGCCGGTCGCCAGTGCCAGCATGCCGCAGGCAGCGGCGCCGAGAATGAAGCGTCGTGCCGCCGGTGAGCGATCGTCGTGATACTTAGCCATAAACCCCGTTCCAGCAGTCGATAACGGGGCCATCTTCGCCGTAAGACCTTAAAAAACCTTTTGGGTGCCGGGCGCCGATTTGCGGCGGCCGCCGCAGGGTTTGGGGCCGGGCGTGTTCAAAGGGCTTCGAGGGTGCGGTGTTGCGCCGCACATTTCAGCAGGTCGAGCCTGCTTTTGTCTAAAAAAATCGCGATATGCCAATAAGTTAGGCTGAAAAACTTTTTGCTGCGCTGCGCAAAAAATTTCTGGTTTCGGCCTTGATTTGTGTGCAGCGCAATGTCATCTTGTGCATCGCGGCATTGGTTGAGACTTTCTCCCTTTGCCGTAGCCCTTCCTGGGCGTTTCCTCCCTAAACTTGGGCCCTGGTTCGCCAGGGCCCCTTTTTTTGTCCCGCTG
>JACIYQ010000349.1 GCA_014359855.1 Parvibaculum sp. | reverse complement strand
AACGGCAGCAACCCGAGCCCCCTCAAACACCGCCCTCTCTTCCCACCCGCCCCTCGGGGCGGGTCGAAAAATCCATTCGGATTTTTCGGGGCGGGGGCTGGCCGCAAACGGCAGCAATCTGAGCCCCCCCAAACACCGCCCTTGACCCGCGCCCGCGAGCGGCATGCTCTCACTTCTTGAATATGACGATGTGGGGCACAGGGTGACGGGGGAGCCGGAGAAGATCGAGGCGTTCATCGAACGCTGGCGCCGTTCCGGCGGCGCGGCCCTCTCCCCTCCCCGTCATTGCGAGCCTCGCGCCAGCGAGGCGCGGCAATCCAGAAGCCGCAACCTGTCCGCCGAAGCTCAGCAAGGAGCGAAGGTGGAAGCGGCGTCAGGCAAAAACCCTTTCTTCTTTCCTCCCTCCCCCCCAAACACCGCCCTCTCTCCCCACCCGCCCCTGGGGGCGGGTCGAAAAATCCATTCGGATTTTTCGGGGCGGGGGCTGGCCGCAAACGGCAGCAACCTGAGCCCCCCAAACACCGCCCTTGACCCGCGCCCCGCGAGCGGCATGCTCATCCCTCGACGCAAATTGGGGGTTTCATGCGGCTGAGCTGGAATGAGATTCGCGCCCGTGCCGCGCGCTTCTCGGAGGAATGGAAAGACGCCCGTTACGAAAAGGGCGAAACCCAGACCTTCTACAACGAATTTTTCGAGATTTTCGACATCCCCCGCCGCCGCGTCGCCACCTATGAGGAGCCGGTGAAGCTCCTTGGCGACAGGCGCGGCTTCATCGACCTCTTCTGGAAGGGCAATCTGCTCATCGAGCAGAAGAGCAAGGGCCGCGACCTGAAAAAGGCCAAGGCCCAGGCGCTCGATTATTTCCCCGGCCTCAAGGACAAGGAGCTTCCGCGCTATGTCCTGTTGAGCGATTTCCAGAGCTTCGAGCTTTACGATCTGGACGAAGACGCCGAGGTCCGCTTCGCCCTCTCCGACCTCAAGGACAATGTCGAAGCCTTCGGCTTCATGATCGGCGTCCAGAAGCGCGAGTTCAAGGATCAGGACCCCGTCAACATCGAAGCCTCCGAGCTCATGGGCAAGCTCCATGACGCGCTGAAGGACGCCGGCTACGACGGGCACGATCTGGAGCGTTATCTCGTCCGCCTTCTCTTCTGCCTCTTCGCCGACGACACCGGCATCTTCGAGCCGAAAGACATCCTGCTCGATTTCATCCAGAACCGGACGCAGCCGGACGGCAGCGATCTTGGCGCGCGCCTCAACGAACTCTTCGAGGTGCTCAACACGCCCGAAGACAAGCGCTACAAGACGCTCGACGAAGACCTGAACCAGTTTCCCTACATCAATGGCGATCTCTTCGCCGAGCGCCTGCGCACGCCCGCTTTCGACGCCGCCATGCGCCTCACCTTGATAGAGGCCTGCGAGTTCAAATGGGAGGCGATCTCGCCCGCCATTTTCGGTGCGCTCTTCCAGTCCGTCATGGACAAGAAGGAACGCCGCGCCTCCGGCGCGCACTACACCACCGAAAAGAACATCCTGAAAGTGATCCAGCCCCTCTTTCTGGACGAGCTGCAGGCGGAGTTCGTTCGCGCGAAGTCGCTCCGTCGCGGCAAGGCGCAGGCGCTTCAGGCCCTGCACGAAAAGCTGGGCCAGCTCACCTTCTTCGATCCCGCCTGCGGCTGCGGCAACTTCCTCGTCATCGCCTATCGCGAATTACGCCAGCTCGAAATCGGCATCCTGCGCGAGCTCTATGCAAGCGACGAGCAGCGCGTTCTCGACGTCTCCACCCTCTCGAAGGTCAATGTCGACCGGTTCTACGGCATTGAGATCGGCGAGTTCGCGGCGCGCATTGCCGAAGTCGCGATGTGGATGATGGACCACATCATGAACAATCGCCTCGGCCTCCCCTTCGGCCACAATTATGCGCGCATCCCGCTCAAGGCCTCGCCCCATATTCTGAATGCCGATGCGCTGGAAACGGATTGGGCAGCCTTTCTGCCGCCCGAAAAATGCTCTTATGTCTTCGGCAACCCGCCTTTCATCGGCGCGAAGTTCCAGTCGGCGGAACAGCGCCAGCAGGTCCGCAACATCGCGAAGCTCGGCGGCACCGGCGGCACCCTCGATTACGTCACCGCATGGTTCCTGAAGGCGGGCGAATATGTGCAGACCGGCAAGGCGGACATCGCCTTCGTCGCCACCAATTCCATCACGCAGGGCGAACAGGTTGCGCAGCTCTGGCCGCTGCTGTTTGACCGCTGCAAACTCGAAATCGCTTTCGCCCACCGCACCTTCGCATGGGGGTCCGACGCGCGGGGCGTCGCCCATGTCCATGTCGTCATCATCGGCCTGACGAAGCGCGAGAATGAGCGCGCGGAAAAGCGCCTCTTCTCCTATGCCGACATCAAGGGCGATCCGGTCGAAAGCCGCCACGTCAACATTGACGCCCTATCTTTTCGACGGCTCCAACGTCGCCGACCGTCACCTCGTCGTGCGCGAAACAACGGCACCCCTATCCGAAAGACCATCGGTGACGTTTGGTAGCATGCCGAATGACGGAGGATTCTTGATTGTGGATGGCGCAGAGCGGCAAGCTATTCTTTCTGCCGAGCCATATATGGAGGAGTTTATCGTTCCATTGCTCGGAGCCAGAGACTCGATTGACGGCAGTCATCGGTATTGCCTCTGGCTTGAAGACGCACCGCCGCAAACCCTAAAGCAAAGCGCCCTCGCAAAAGACAGGTTAGCCAAAGTCCGCGAGTATCGTCTGGCGAGCAAACGCGAGGCTACCCGCAAACTGGCGGATTATCCGTGGCGGTTTGGAGAGGTGCGGCATACGGGAAAGCCCTACGTTCTGATCCCGCGTCACTCTTCGGAAAGACGCGAGTACATTCCTTTCTTGGTGTCGGATGGCAAATCGGTCGCACATGACAGTTGTCTATTCATGTCTTCCATGGACTTGTTCGACTTCGCCGTCCTCACCTCCACCATGCACATTTCATGGTTGCGCCACATCGGCGGACGCTTGGAAAGCCGCTACCGCTATTCCATCGGCCTCGTCTACAACACCTTCCCCTGGCCCGACGCCTCCGAAGCGCAGAAGGAAAAAATCCGTGCCCTCGCGCAAGCCGTGCTCGATGCCCGCGCGCTCTATCCCGGCGCGACGCTCGCGGACCTCTACGATCCCGACCTCATGAAAAGAGAACTGCGTCAGGCCCACCGCGCCCTCGACGCGGCGGTGGACAAGCTCTACCGCAACGCGCCCTTCGCCAACGACCGCGAACGCGTCGAGCATCTTTTCGGCCTCTACGAAAAACTCTCCTCGCCCCTCACCGCGATGCCGAAGCCGGTGAAGCGCGGACGGAAGAAGACGGCATAGACACCGTGCATGTTGGGAAAGTTGGATCGATCCGAAAAATCGGTCTTGTCACGAACGGGTTATAAGCTAACCGCTTAATAGAAAAGCGGTTAGCTTTTTACCTCGAAAATTATACTCTGTCAACCCACTTACACGATACTGACGGCGCATATATCTTGTACGGAAGCCCCGAATGTCGGGCCTTTAGCTGAAGGACGCATCCCAATGAGCATCAAGTCTCACGCCTTCGGCCGTGTGACGCTCACGGACGAGGACGCGAAGAAATTCAAAAATCAGGTTCGCTACGGCAAACCGAAGGCCGCCGCCGTAAAGAGCGTCAAGAACGGCGTCGTTCTTGTGCGAGAGTTTGAAAAGGCAGGGAAAATTCGCCTTTCGATCAAGCGCGCAAAGGTGAAGGTTGGCTGACAACGGCGACCTGGAACTGAGACAGTTGGAGCCCGGCGACAAGGTCACCGGGCTTTCTGTTGGAGACCCCGCCTTCCTGCCGCTCAAGACCTTTTTTCGGAAACACGCCAAGACATACGAAGCACAAAGCCTTGCCCGGACATACGTTGTCTGCGAGCCGGCGGAACACGACAAGCCGATTGCCTTCATCACCCTTGTTTGCGGAGAAATCGAGACCCAGGGCGACACCGACCTGCTCGGCGACGGCGTCACCTATCGCTATCATGGATACCCGGCCGTGAAGCTTGCCCGACTTGCCGTCGATGCACGGCGACGCAGCGCGGGGCTTGGGCGTTTGCTCGTCGAGTTTGCGCTCGGGCTTGTAAAGGAAGTCATCTGCCCGGCTGTTGGCTGCCGCTTTATGGTCGTCGACTCCAAACGGGAATCGGTTGCATTTTATGAGAGCTGCGGCTTCACCATGCTGGACACAGATGAAAACAGGGCCCGCGACGAGCCGGTCATGTTCATCGACCTGCACAAGATTCAGGTTTGAACATATCGTCATCCGCCCGTACGGAGACGACCTCTGCGAACTCCTCAAGAGCCTCAAGATCGGCGTGAAGGTGAAGATGGTCGAGGAAGTCGAGATCGGCGAGGCCGTCTTCGCCTCGATCTGACTTCCGCGCCCGCCAAAAATAAAATTGTCACCCCGGCGAAAGCCGGGGTGACACGCGTGGGTGTGGCACGGCGCGAAGCCCCAAAATTCTTCCTCGCGCCCCGACAAACAATCCGTACACAGAGTTAATTCGAGGCCCCCCTCCCCGCGAGCGGACAGCCGCATGTTCGCTCCGGCACTCAAATAACCCGTCATTGCGAGCCTCCCGAAGGGAGGCGCAATGACGGCACGAGTTGAACATCCGGGGTTCTCAGCCCCCCGAAACCGGGCACAAATTTTTTTGCCCCGATTGTGACAGTCCCGATCCGGGCTTATCCCCGGCCCGGCGCCGGTTTTCCGGGCGCGCGCGCCGCCACCCTCCCGCGTGGCGCGGCCGCATCGCCCTTGTCCCCGCTGTGGCAACAGGGTTGCCACAGGCCTTGTCCCCGCCCCCGGGGACAAGAAAATAAAAACGTCCCCGCCCCCGGGGACAAGAAAATAAAAACGTCCCCGCCCGCGGGGACAAGAAAATCAAAACTGTCCCCGTCCCCGGGGACAAGAAAGCCATTTGTGACAGTTCGATGACAGTCGTGTGACAGTCAACCGGGGATAAATAAAAATCCAATGATTTCAATCACTTGGCCGCCGCCGGTTTTGTCACGGTTCCGTAACGGTTGCGTGCCTCGAAGCGCTTGCGAAGGGGACCGGCGCGCTCTAGTTTCCGGTGGTTTCCGGCATCAGGGAGTGCGCGACATGGCGGGCGGCAAGACACCGAAATTCTGCAACGAGGCGGGCGTCCGCGAGATTCGCATCGGCGTGA
>JACIYQ010000348.1 GCA_014359855.1 Parvibaculum sp. | reverse complement strand
GCTTTCTGCGTGGCGGCAATGGTTGCCGACGGCTGAATGCGGTTGAGCGCGTCCGAGATAAAGCCCATTTTGAATCTCCATGGAGGGGGCGAACAAAGAAACGGGCGAAACCTAAGCCTGCCTGTTCGCACGCGCAACAGGCTATTCCACGGGCATGGGCGCAATGTCCCGCACCGGTTCGCCGAAGGTGAGCTGCATCGGGATCATGCCCGCCCAGACCGGCAGCCATGTCTTCCGGATCGTCGAGCGGTCCGCCCGTCCGCACCTTCGCGGCCACGTCGATCAGCGGCAGGCGCAGCACCGCCGTCGCCTTCAGCTCCTGCGCATTGGCGGGGCGCGCTTCCTGGGCGCGCCCTCGGCCTCTTCACGCGGCGGGTCCGCGAAGACCGCGCGCAGGCGCTCCAGTGGATGTTCTTCGAGCAATACAGCCACGAGCCCTATATCGCGGTCGCCCGCTTCTGGTGGACGATCAAGCCGGGCGGTCGCGAGGAAAGGAAGGACCGCTTCCCCGAATGGCATGAACACGGATATCAGGCGCTCGCCGTGATGGAGCGCCACCTCTCGACGCGCGACTGGTTCGCGGGCGACGCCTGTTCCATCGCCGACATCGCGCTCTACGCCTACACCCATGTGGCCCATGAAGGCGATTTCGACCTCGCGCCTGCAAGGCGATCGGCGCCTGGATGGAGCGCGTCCGGGCGGAGCCCGGTCACGTGCCAATGGAGTGGCGTCCCTGAAACATCGGTGGACGGACGAAAGGAAAACCGCGTGTGAGCGGACTTGACACAAAATGGCCTTGAAATAGATCCGCTCCCGTCCCCTTTCACGACCGCTTCCGCCCCATTTCCCCGCGACACTTCGTCCGCCTGAGGAGGACTTGCCACAGGCGCCTTCGAACCTGCGGGGAGACTGCCATGTCCTTCATCTCACGACACCCGGCCACTGCGTTTCGTCCGCGTGGCTGGTCCCATTCGCTTGCCTTCATTCTGATCCTTGCCAGCCTGACCCTTCTTCTTGCCGCCGGCTTCATCCGCCACGCCCATGCCGAAACGCCGCCCGCGCCGATACCGGCGGGCCTCGTCACGCTCGGCGACATCGAAAGCGGCGCCCTTCTTTTCAACGCCACGGAGCCCGGCAAATACATCCCCGCGCCGCTTCTGGCGACCGACGTGAAGATCGACGTCTCGGGCCCCATCGCGCGGGCCCGCGTTACGCAGCGCTTCATCAATCCGGGCGATAGCTGGGTCGAAGGCAAATACATCTTCCCGCTGCCGGAGGACTCCGCGGTCGACACCCTGAAAATGGTGATCGGCGGCCGCGTGATCGAAGGCCAGATCAAGGAAAAGCAGGAGGCCCGCCGCGTCTATGAAGAGGCCAAGGCCGACGGCCGCAAGGCAAGCCTCGTCGAACAGCAGCGGCCGAATGTCTTCACCAACTCGGTCGCCAATATCGGTCCCGGCGAAACCATCGTCATCCAGATCGAATATCAGCAGACCGCGCGCCGCAACGGCGACACCTTCTCGCTGCGCTTCCCCATGGTGGTTGCGCCACGCTACACGCCAAAACCCGCCGATCCGCACTTCGTCGATTTCGAACCGGGCAGCGGCGGCTGGGGCGATCTGCAACCGCAACGCGAGGACAGCCTCGATGAGCCGCCGGTGCTCCGCCCCGAGATGGGCAAGGTGAACCCTGTGAGCCTCAAGGTCTCGCTCGACGCGGGCTTCCCGCTCGGCGATATCGAGAGCCCGCACCATGACGTGACGATCTCACGGGATGGCGAACGCAAGGCCGCCATCGCCCTCAAGGAAGAACTCGCCCCCGCGAACAAGGACTTCGAACTCGTCTGGAAGCCTGCCGCCGCCGCCGCGCCCACCGCCGCCCTCTTCCGCGAGCGTGTCGGCAACGAGGACTATCTTCTCGTCATGCTGACGCCGCCTTCCGGTGAAGCGCAGATCGAAGCCAAGCCGCGCGAGGCGATCTTCGTCATCGACAATTCGGGCTCCATGTCCGGCCCTTCCATGGACCAGGCGAAGGAGAGCCTGCTCTTTGCCCTCGACAGGCTGAACCCCGGTGACAAGTTCAACGTCATCCGTTTCGACGACACGCTGACCGTCCTCTTCCGCGATGCCGTCTCCGCCCATGGCGAGAACCTCGCCGTGGCGAAGACGTTCGTGAAAGGCCTCGAAGCGAATGGCGGCACCGAAATGCTGCCAGCCCTGCGCGCCGCGCTCGCCGACGGCAATCCGGGCGATACGACGAGGCTTCGTCAGGTCGTGTTTCTCACGGACGGCGCGATCTCCAATGAAAGCGAACTCTTCCGCGAGATCACGTCAAACCTCGGCCGTTCGCGGCTCTTCACCGTCGGCATCGGTTCCGCGCCCAACAGTTATTTCATGAACCGCGCCTCGGAAGCGGGCCGCGGCACCTTCACGCATATCGGCAACGAAACTCAGGTCGTGGAACGGATGAGCGAGCTTTTCGAAAAGCTGGGCAGCCCGGTCATGACCAACATCGCGGCCGTCTGGCCCGATGGAAGCACCACGGAGAGTTGGCCGAACCCCGTGCCCGATCTCTACAAGGGCGAGCCTGTGGTGCTTTCGGCGCGCATGCCCGAAGCAAAAGGCATGCTGACGTTGCGCGGCGACGTCGCGGGCGAGCCCTGGGAGGTCCGCCTGGACGCCGGCAAGGGCGACATCCGTCCCGGCATCGGCAAGCTCTGGGCCCGCCGCAAGATCGAACAGCTCGAAGCGGATGCCCGCATCGGCGGGAACTGGGAACGGAACGACAGCGCGATCCTCAACGTCGCCCTCGAGCACCATCTCGTGAGCCGCCTGACGAGCCTCGTCGCTATCGACGTCACGCCCACCCGCCCCGATGGCGAGAAGCTCACCTCGAAGGACATGCCGGTGAACCTTCCCGAAGGCTGGGACTACGACAAGGTCTTCGGCGAACAGGCCGTGCCGCCGGCGCAGCGGGCGGCGCTCCAGAAGAGTTCGGCCCAATACGCCGCGTTCCTCGCGGCACCCGCATCCGCCGAGGCGGCGGGCATAGCCCTGCCCCGGACCGCGACCGATGCCCCCGCCCTCATTCACAGCGGCATCCTCGCACTGCTTCTCGCCGCTGCTCTCACCGCGATCTGGTGGTTCCAGCGGCACTGGCAGGCAACCTCCTGGGCAAGGCGTTCCCGATGAAACCGGGACTGAAAGCAAACGCGGCGGCCCTTTGCTGGGCCGCCGCCATTTCTGTCTGTCTCGGCCTCGGCTTCTGGCAGCTCGGACAGGGCCTGTACATCAAGGCAAAGGCGGAAGTCGCACAGATCCTGCTCGAGCGCGCCTGGCAGAAAACGCTCGCCGACGGCAAACCGCACAAGGCCTGGCCCTGGGCCGACACCTGGCCCGTCGCAAAACTCGAATTCCCTGCACAAGGCGAAAGCGAAATCGTCCTATCGGGAACCAGCGGCGAGGCCCTTGCTTTCGGCCCCGGCCATCTCCTCGGCACGCCGGAACCGGGACGGCCCGGCACCTCCGTCATCGTGGCACATCGCGATACGCATTTTTCTTACCTGCGCCATGTCAAAAGTGACGACAGCGTCATCGTCACCGACGCACGCGGCATGCGGCATTTCTTCGCGGTTCGCTCATCACGAATTATTGAGTACGACAATTCACACATCGACCCTCACGCGGGTTATGGCCTCGCCCTTGTCACTTGTTTTCCCTTCGACGCAAGAGAACGCGGACCGCTGCGTTACGTTGTCTTTGCGGAAAGCACGCCGGATGCGAGCTGAAACCTTGTCCAGATGCGAACGAAAATCAGAAACCGGATGCACGCTGAAATAGAGAAAACCTCTGATCCGGAATTGGTTCGCACGCGTATCTATTTCACGTTGATTTACAAACTCATTCCGAAACGGCGGTTTTCCGGTTTGTCCTTGACCGCCCCCCCGTAATTCGACGTATTGGATAATTAAGGATACGAAGACCTTGCGCGGTCGATTGGGAGGCAGCCTTAATTTGGGATTGGCAACGTACAGAAAGTCAGTCAGCGCGACGAAACGCGCGGCGATTTTGAAAGCAGCGCGGGAAATTTTTCTCAAGGATGGATACAGCCGCGCGGCCATGGCGGAAATTGCCAGAGAAGCCGATGTATCGACTGCAACCCTCTACAAACATTTCGACTCCAAGGAATCGCTCTTCGC
>JACIYQ010000347.1 GCA_014359855.1 Parvibaculum sp. | reverse complement strand
TGCGGGGATCGTCGCGGAAGACGCCGGTGAACTGCGTGGTGATGGTGGCGACATCAAGCTTCTTGATGCCGCGCGTCGTCATGCACTGATGCTTCGCCTCGATCAGGATGGCGACACCCTGCGGCTGGAGCGCGGCATTGATCGTGTCCGCGATCTGCGCCGTCATGGTTTCCTGCGTCTGGAGGCGGCGCGCGTAAATCTCGATCACGCGGGCGAGCTTCGAGATGCCGACGATCTTCCTGGTCGGCACATAAGCGATATGCGCGCGGCCGAGGATCGCCACCATGTGGTGTTCGCAATGCGACTCGATGTCGATGTCGCGGAGCATAACCATGTCGTTATACCCCTCGACCTCCTCGAAGGTGCGGGTGAGCTCCTTGTAGGGATCGACGTTGTAGCCCTCGAAGAATTCCTCGTAGGCACGCACGACGCGACCGGGCGTGTCGATCAGGCCTTCACGGTCCGGATTGTCGCCCGCCCAGGCGATCAATGTCCGCACGGCGGCTTCGGCTTCCTCGCGGGAGGGTTTTGTCACTTCCACCAGGCGCTCGTTATTCGTCTGGGCGCGAAGCCCATCAACTGCAGCATTCATGTCCATTCGACCAATCTCGTCCAGGGGTTTCCCGGCCGCGCCACCCTTTTCACGGGGCATCCCGTCCGGTTCAAGTCACAGGCTTTCCGCTGCGGGAAGTCCCGTTTTGCCCATCAAGCACGGGTCTTATGCCATGCTGTAGCTGATGTGACATCGTCTCAACCTTGCATATAGCCTTGCGGAAACTGGTTATCAAGGGCGGGAGAACCGCGATCCCACGCAAACTCGGGCCCGAGGCGGGACTGCGAAGCGCGCGCTCTTCCGGCATTCCTGCGGCAGATTTCCGGGGATGGATCGGGCTGGCGGAGCGGCTTTGGTTAATTCTTAAACCTTGCCGGGGATGATCGGTTTCGCTATCAAAACGGACAGAAGCGACCGCTTCTATCGCTCTTGAAAGGTTTGACGGTCATGACGCGCCGGACGACGTGTTGTCGAACTTCGATCCGCCTCAGCGGCGGATGCGCGGCTCGTTGCGCGACCACCGGTCGCGCCACCGTCTAAAGGCCCGTCGGAAAGCGGGCCGTCCGACCGGAACAACCCGCCGACCGACATCAAGGCCATCCCGATGAATACCCAGCTCAAACGCCACAAGCTCACGCTCTACAATACGCTGACGCGCAAGAAGGAAATCTTCGAGCCGGCGGACCCGAACCGCGTGACGATGTATGTGTGCGGACCGACCGTCTACAACCATGCGCATATCGGCAATGCGCGGCCGGCGGTCGTGTTCGACGTGCTGGCGCGAGTGCTGCGGCGTCTCTATCCGCACGTGGTCTATGCGCGGAACATCACGGATATCGAGGACAAGATCATCGCCGCCGCGAAAGCGCAGGGCGTCGATATCTCCGTGGTGACGGAGAAATATGCCGATATCTATCGGAACGACATGGGCGCGCTTGGCGTTCTCGCGCCCGATCTGGAGCCGAAGGCGACGGACAGCGTTGCCGAGATGATCTCGATGATGGAGCGGCTGATCGAAGCGGGACACGCTTATGCGGCGGAGGGCCATGTGCTCTTCAACGTGCCGAGCTACCCCGGCTACGGGCGGCTTTCGGGGCGCGACCGCGACGAGATGGTGGCGGGGGCGCGCGTGGAAGTGGCGCCATACAAGAAGGACCCTGCGGACTTCGTGCTGTGGAAGCCTTCGACGCCGGAGCAACCCGGATGGGACAGCCCGTGGGGACGCGGGCGGCCGGGCTGGCACATCGAATGCTCGGCGATGATCGAGAAGCATCTCGGGCAGACCATCGACATTCATGGCGGCGGCATCGACCTGCAGTTTCCGCATCACGAGAACGAGGTGGCGCAGTCGGCCTGCTCGCATCATGGGGCGCCGCTGGCGCGCTTCTGGCTGCATAACGGCTTTGTGAATATCGAATCCGAGAAGATGTCGAAGTCGATCGGCAATGTGCTGCTGGTCCACGACCTCATCAGCCAAGCACCGGGCGAGGCGATAAGGCTGGCGCTGCTTGCCGGGCATTACCGTCAGCCGCTCGACTGGACGGCGGAGGGGCTTGCGCAGGCGAAGCGCATGCTCGACCGGCTTTACGGCGCGCTCAGGAGCCTTGCCGATGTGCGCTCGGAGCCGACGAACGACGCGGCGCTGGATGCCTTTCTCGATGCGCTGCTCGACGATCTCAATACGCCGAAGGCCCTGTCGGAACTCTTCGCCATCGCCAAGCGCGCGAATACGGAGACGGATCCGGGCACCAAGGCGCTGCTCAAGGCCGAACTGATCGGCGCGGGGCGGCTCATCGGCATTCTCGAAATGGACCCGGAAGCCTGGTTTGCAGGCGGCGGCACCGCTACCCATATAGACGGGGACGAGATCGAAGGGCTGATCGCCGCCCGTAATGCGGCGCGCAAGGAAAAGAACTTCGCCGAGGCCGACCGGATCCGCGACGAGCTTGCGGCGAAGGGCGTTCAGATCGAGGATGGGCCGCAAGGCACGAGCTGGAGAGTGGCGAGCTAGATGCTCAACGAGATCTACAACAAGCGCATTCTGGCCCTCGCATCGGATATTCCGCATGGCGAGCGGCTCGACGCGCCCGACGCTTCGG
>JACIYQ010000346.1 GCA_014359855.1 Parvibaculum sp. | reverse complement strand
CCCGTCGCCATGATGGCGTCGTCGCGCACCTGCGCCACTTCTTCCGGCGTGATCTCGGGATCGGGATTGGCCATCGCGAAGATGATGGGCTTTGCCGCCATCGAGGCGACCATCTGCTGGTTGATCGCGCCCTTCGCCGAAAGTCCGAGAAAGACGTCCGCGCCCTTCATCGCTTCTTCGAGCGTGCGCGCATCGGTGGTCGCGGCATGCGCCGACTTCCACTGGTTCATGCCTTCCGTGCGGCCCTTGTAGATCACGCCCTTGGTGTCGCAGAGGATCGCATTGTCGTGCGGCAGGCCTATCGCCTTGATGAGTTCGAGGCAGGCGATGCCCGCCGAGCCCGCGCCGTTGACGACGAGTTTGACGTCCTTGATGTCGCGCCCGGTCAGGTAGAGCGCGTTCATGAGCCCTGCCGCCGTGATGATCGCGGTGCCGTGCTGGTCGTCGTGAAAGACGGGAATGTCCATCAGCTCGCGCAACCGGCTTTCGATCACGAAGCAGTCCGGCGCGCAGATATCCTCCAGATTGATGCCGCCGAAGGAGGGGCCCAGATAGCGCACCGAATTGATGAAGGCGTCGACATCCTTCGTATCGACTTCGAGGTCGATCGCGTCGACATCGGCGAAGCGCTTGAAGAGAACGGCCTTGCCTTCCATGACGGGCTTCGAAGCCAGCGCGCCGAGATCGCCGAGCCCGAGGATCGCTGTGCCGTTCGAGATCACGGCCACGAGGTTCCCCTTCGAGGTGTAGTCATAGGCCGCGTCCGGATTTTCCGCGATCGCGCGCACCGGCACCGCGACGCCGGGGCTGTAGGCGAGCGAGAGGTCGCGCTGCGTCGCCATCGGCTTCGTGGCGTTGATTTCGATTTTCCCGGGCTTGCCCTGGGAATGGAAGAGGAGCGCTTCCTCGTCGGTAATCTGGCGGCGCTTTTTGCTCATGGTCCTGGATCCGGCATGGTCGGGCGGGGGAGGCGGAGCGGAGGCTCCGTCCCCGGAGCCCGCTTTTTAGGCGGGCGGGAGGCCAATAACAAGCGAACTCCGTTGATTTTCCTTCGAGGCGTCTTGCTTTTGGCCGCCCTTTGAAACGGGCAAGGGGAAGAATTCCCAGCCTCCCCTCGGGGAGGGTCGAACCGCCCTCTTCCCGGCCTGTCCGCGAAGATGGCCATGAACGGGCGGTTTGGGGCGGGGGCGCGGCGGTCGCGATCTCGCCCCGTCTTTTCGCGCGCCGTCATTCTGATACTCTCCGCCCCCATGTCGAAGCCCTTTTCCGAACCAGCCCCCTCCTTCCAGCACGAGAAGGTGCCCGCCGCCCCGCCCGCCGTCCCGGCGGACGCCACGCCCCCCTCGCGGGAGGCGACCCCCATGATGGCGCAATATCTGGAGATCAAGGGCGCCTGGCCGGGTGTGCTCCTCTTCTACCGGATGGGCGACTTCTACGAATTGTTCTTCGACGATGCCGTCGCGGCCTCGGGCGCGCTCGACATCGCGCTGACGAAGCGCGGCAAGCATCTGGGCGAAGACATCCCCATGTGCGGCGTCCCCGTTCACAGCCACGAGGCCTATCTGGAGCGCCTCATCCGCAAGGGCTTCAAGGTTGCCGTCTGCGAACAGACGGAAGACCCGGCGGAAGCGAAGAAGCGCGGCGGCAAATCGGTCGTCGCCCGCGCCGTCCGCCGCCTCGTCACCCCGGGCACGCTCACCGAAGACACGCTGCTCGATGCCCGCGCGCATAACTATCTCGCCGCAGTGGCAAAAACCGGCAGCGAAGGGGATCTCGGCCTTGCCTGGGCGGATGTCTCCACCGGCGAACTCGCCGTCACCTCCGTTTCGCCCTCCGGTCTCGGCGCCGAGCTCGCGCGACTCTCGCCCGGCGAACTTCTCGTCGCGGAAGGATTCGCTGAAGACGAAAGCCTGACCCATGCGGGCGCGACGCTGACGCTCCTGCCCGCCGCCCGTTTCGACAGCGGCAATGCAGAACGCCGCCTGAAAGGTCATTTTGCCGTTCAGGCACTGGATGGTTTCGGCGCCTTCTCCCGCGCGGAACTGGGCGCCATGGGCGCGCTCCTCGATTATGTCGAGCTCACCCAGGTGGGCCGCATGCCGGCACTTGCCGCGCCCCGCCGCGTCGCCAGCGCCGATGCCATGGCGATCGACGCGGCGACCCGCGCGAACCTCGAACTCGTCCGCACCCTCCAGGGCGAAACGGCAGGCTCGCTCCTCGCCGTCATCGACCGCACGGTGACGGGCGCGGGCGCCCGCGAACTCGGGAGCCGCCTCGCCGCGCCCTTGACCGATCCCGCCGCCATCAACCGCCGCCTCGACGCCGTCGAATGGCTGGTCGAGGCCCGCGACGTGCGGCGCGATCTGCGCGCCGGCCTCAAATCCGCGCCCGATATCGCCCGCGCCCTGTCGCGCCTCTCGCTCGGCCGGGGCGGTCCGCGCGATCTTGCCGCCGTGAGGGACGGGCTCGCCGCCGCCCATCTGCTCTGCCGCGCGCTCGACGCCGCGCCCCCCTCGCTTCTGCCCCTGCCGGACGAGATCGCCCGCGAATGCGCCGCCATGGACAAGGCCGCCCTGCCCCTGAAGGAGCACCTCGCCGCAATGCTGGCGGAAGAACTGCCGCTCCTCGCCCGCGATGGCGGCTTCATCGCCAGGGGCGCAAGCGCGGAACTCGACGAGACGCGGAGCCTGCGCGACGACGCGCGCAAGCTGATCGCCGGTCTTCAGGCGAGATATGCGGAGGAAACCGGCATCGCGGCGCTCAAGGTCCGCCACAACAATGTGCTCGGCTATTACATCGAGGTGCCGCCCCGCCATGGCGAGAAGCTCCTCCAGCCTCCCTTCTCCGGCACCTATATCCACCGCCAGACCATGGCAAACGCCATGCGCTTCACGACGCCGGAGCTGGCCTCGCTTGCCAGCCGCATCGCCGAGGCGGCCGGCCGCGCCGTCGAAATCGAACTCGCGCTTTTCGAAGACCTTGTCGCCGCCGCGCTTGCCGAGGCGCCTGTTCTGGCGCGCGTCGCCGAAGCGCTCGCCGCGCTCGATGTGAGCGCCGCGCTCGCCGAACTCGCCGCCGGGCACCGCCATGTCCGCCCGCTTGTCGATGCAAGCCTCGCCTTCCGGGTCGTGGCCGGCCGTCACCCCGTCGTCGAGGCGGCGCTGGCAAGGACCGGCGAACAATTCGTGCCGAACGATTGCGACCTGAGCGCCGAGCAATCAGGCATGTCGCAAGGAGCGGCGTCCCGCGGCGACATGCCAAAATCATTATGGCTTCTCACCGGCCCCAACATGGCGGGCAAGTCGACCTTCCTGCGCCAGAATGCGCTCATCGCCATCATGGCGCAGATGGGCGCCTTCGTGCCGGCGGACGAGGCGCATATCGGCGTGGTC
>JACIYQ010000345.1 GCA_014359855.1 Parvibaculum sp. | reverse complement strand
GGCATCTTCAAGGACGAGATCGTCCCGATGAAGACCAAGATGAAGGTCGTGAACAAGGAGACGGGCGAGGAATCGCTGGTCGACTACACGGTCGAGAAGGACGAGTGCAACCGCCCGGAAACGACGCTCGAGTCGCTTCAGGGTCTGAAGCCCGTCTTCAAGAACGGCCAGAAGGTGAAGGAAGGCAAATACGTCACCGCCGGTAACGCCTCGCAGCTTTCGGACGGCGCCGCCGCCGTCGTGCTGATGGAGCGCAAGGAAGCCGAAAAGGCCGGCTCCGACATTCTCGGCGTCTTCCGCGGCTTCGCGGTCGCTGGCTGCGAGCCCGACGAAATGGGCATCGGCCCGGTCTTCGCGATCCCGCGTCTCCTCGACCGTCACGGCCTGAAGATCGACGACATCGACCTCTGGGAACTCAACGAAGCTTTCGCGAGCCAGTGCCTCTACAGCCGCGACCGTCTCGGCATCGACCCGGAGAAGTACAACGTCAATGGCGGTTCCATCGCCATCGGTCACCCCTTCGGCATGACCGGCGCGCGCTGCACCGGCCACATCCTGCTCGAAGGCCGCCGCCGCAAGCAGGCCGGCCAGAATGTGAAATACGGCGTGGTCACCATGTGCATCGGCGGGGGCATGGGCGCCGCGGGCCTGTTCGAATTTGCGTAATTCGACGCCGCGCTAAATGAAAAGGCCCGCAGGGAAACCTGCGGGCCTTTTTTCTTCCCGCGTCCCCTACGCCGTCATGGCCCGGCTTGACCGGGCCATCCACGTCTTTCTTTATTCGGCATGGTGACGCGCGAGGTCTATGCTCGAAAAAACGGAGGCAGAATTGCGCTATTTCGACGACTTCGCCGTGGGCGAGCGCCATGACATTCCCGCGCGCTATGAGATGACGAAAGACGAGATCGTCTCTTTCGCGACGAAGTGGGACCCGCAGCCCTTCCATGTCGACGAAGCCGCCGCCGCGAAATCCGTCTACGGCACGCTGACGGCCTGCGGCACGCATATCCAGGCGGTCGTGCTCTGGCTTGCGTCGCGTCTGCCCGAGGAAACGGCGGTGATCGGCGCGCTCGGCTATGACGAGGTGCGTTTCCTGAAGGCAGCGAAACTCGGCGACACGCTCCGCCTCGTCATCGAATGCATCGAGACGAAGCCGTCCGCCTCGAAGCCGGACAGAGGCGTCGTGAAGAACCGCCACATTCTGATGAACCAGAACGGCGAAACGATCTTCACCCAGACGACAACGCTGCTGATTGCAAGGAAGGCTTGAAAAACCGATGGGGGGGCGACCACTTATCGAGAAACCGAGCGACTCTGTCTACGCCCGGCGCGACTCGCGGATGCTTTGGCGCTCATGCCGATTCTCAGCGACAGGGAATCGCGTCCCTACACGTTCAACATCGCGTCCCTGCGTGAGTGCCGTCGCCACATCGCAGCGAATGAATGCCAGCGCAGAAAGTTGGGCTACGCCCTGTGGGTTGTCCTAGAGAAGGCGGACAGTCGCGTGATTGGATTCGGTGGGCTTTATGACGACCCCTTCGATACAGGCTGGGGTCCGGAAATCGCCTATCACTTTTTGCCGGATGTTCGCGGAAGGGCCTATGCAACCGAGTTGGCGCGCTATTCGCTAACGGTAGCCCGCGAACTGAATCTTCCTGAAGTGAGAGCCTTCGCGCATCCGGACAATATCGCTTCCATGCGTGTGCTGGAGAAAGCGGGATTCGTCGAGGAGCGGTTCGTACCTGAGATGGACCGGTTTCTGTACCGGCGCAAATTATCTACCTGAGCCGCCATGGCCCGCATAAAGCGGGTCATGACGCATATAGGGATGCAATGAATCCGGCTCGCTCCTAAAGCCCCAGCACCAGCTTCGCCATGATGCCGCGCTGAACCTCGTTCGAGCCGCCATAGATCGAAGCGGC
Organism: Parvibaculum sp.; assembly: GCA_014359855.1. Taxonomy (GTDB): domain Bacteria; phylum Pseudomonadota; class Alphaproteobacteria; order Parvibaculales; family Parvibaculaceae; genus Parvibaculum. The sequence continues at coordinate 5,761 of JACIYQ010000345.1, read as the reverse complement.
GCGGTTGTTGAGATAGGTCGGCATGAAGACCATGCCTTCCGCCGGGCCCACAGGCTCCACATTCGATCCTGGCATGCGCGCTTGGTGCTGGTCGGCGCCAGCATAAAAGGCGATGGTCTCGACGGCGATTTCGTCGAGGCGCTGGCGCATTTCCGTGCCGCGCGTCTTGAGCATGGAGGAGGCGGGGCCGGGGTTCTTGCCGCCCGCAAGCTCCGCCATCACACGGTGCTCCGTCATCTCCATCGCCTTCAGTTGCAGCGAGGCAAGGTCCGATCCCGCGCCTGGCTCCGAATAGCCCTGGCACCACCAGTCTTCACCGGCGAGGATGCGCGGCAGGTAATGGGGCTTCTGCTCGTCCGTGCCATGCCCCATCAGCGTCGGACCCACCATGCTGAGGCCCATATTGGAACTCACGGGCGCGCCGGCGGCAGCGCATTCGGACGCCCAGATGAAGCGCTGCATCACATTGAAGCCCGCCCCGCCATATTCCTTCGGCCAGCTCGGTGCGGCCCAGCCGCGCTTGTGGAGCCGCTTCAGCCATTCGACGCGCAGATCCTGGTCGGCCGGAATGCCCGGCGTCAGCCGCGCATGGGCTTTCAGGTCGTCCGTCAGGTCTCCGCAAGAAACGCCCGCACCTCGTCGCGAAAAGCGGCATCCTCGGGCCGCATGGCGAGATCCATCCCCATTCCTCCATTTATCGTTTTCGGCGATGCCGCTTGTTTCCCTCAAGAATAGGGGCAATGCCGGGTGCCGTCACAGACAATTTGTCAGCGGCGCCTGCGCATCCGCGAACAGGGCAACGGCCTTCACCCGCGGGAACGGGCCGCGGGGAAGGTGCCGATGTTGCCCGGGGCTGTCCGCAGGGCGGGCGCGAGCAATCCCGCGCGCCTTGCGGTACACTGACCCCGGCGTTTTTTCACGATTCGACGGATTTCCGTTCCGATGAGCCGCAATGCCCGCGCCGTCGGCGGAACCCGCATGAGTATTGGTGTCGTTGCATGGATTTTGCCAACCAGATCATTCTGGTTTCAGCGGGTCTGATTACATTCTCGATTTTCGCGGGCGTTCTGTCCTCGCGGATCGGGGCGCCGCTGCTGCTCGTTTTCCTCGCTTTCGGCATGCTGGCGGGTGAGGACGGTCCTGGCGGCATCGTCTTCGACGATTTTTCCGTTGCCTATCTGGTCGGCTCCTTCGCGCTGGCACTCATTCTCTTCGATGGCGGCTTGCGTACCCACCGCGACGCGCTGAACCGTGCCTTTGGACCGAGCCTTGCTCTCGCCACCATCGGTGTCGTCCTGACGGCAGCGATCACCGGCCTGGCCGCCAAGTACCTCTTCGGGCTCGGCTGGGCGGAGGCTTTCCTGCTCGGCGCGATCGTCGGTTCGACCGATGCGGCTGCGGTCTTTTTCCTTCTCCATCTGCGCGGCCTTCGCCTGAAGGCACGTGTCGCCGCGACGCTCGAAGTCGAGTCCGGCATCAACGATCCGATGGCGATCTTCCTGACCCTTGCGCTGGTCGGCTTTGCCACGGCAAGTCACAGCATTGCCGGCTGGGATGATGCGCTGACCTTCGCGCTCGATTTTTTCTGGCAGATGCTGGGCGGCGTTCTCTTCGGTGTGGCGGGCGGTGCGCTGGTGTTGCGGGCGGTGAACCGGCTGCAGCTTTCCGCCGGCCTTTATCCGATCCTCGCCGGCGCGCTGGCGCTCCTGGTCTTTGCGGTGGCACAGGTTGCGGAGGCGAGTGGTTTCCTCGCGGTCTACATCGTTGGCTTTACCATCGGTAACAACCCGCACCGCGCGACGAGCGAGATTTCCCGCTTCTCGGATGGGGTCGCCTGGCTGTCGCAGATCTGCATGTTCCTGATGATGGGCCTGCTGGTCACGCCGTCCGCGCTTCTGCCGCTCTTCTTTCCGGCGCTCGCGGTCGCGCTCATCCTGATCCTGGTCGCGCGCCCCGCTGCCGTCTGGTTGTGCCTGGCGCCGTTCCGCTTCAGTCCCAGGGAGACGGCCTTCGTGTCCTGGGTCGGCCTGCGCGGCGCTGTCCCGATCTTCCTCGGCACGATCCCTGTCCTCTCCGGCGTCGAAGGCGCTGAGACGCTTTTCAGCATCGCCTATGTGATTGTTCTCGTCTCGTTGATCCTGCAGGGCTGGACGGTGCCGCTTGTCGCCCGCGCCGCCGATGTCGAACTGCCGCCGCGCCCGGCGCCGGACCGCCGCGTCGAACTCGACCTGCCGGCCGGCAAGGGAAAGAGCGTCGTCGCCTATACGGTCGATCCGATGAGCCTTCTCTTGAGGCGTGGTATCGGCCGCCTGCCGCTGCCGGCGGGCGCGACTGTGATCTCGGTGATGCGCGACGGGGTGGTGCGGACAGAGGGGCTCGACCAGGGCGTCAAGCCGGGCGATGTTGTGATGATCCTCACCACCGCCGGCATGATCCCGACGCTCGACCGCCTGTTCGGCGCGCGCCGCGCGCGCACCCGCGCGAAGGATGCCGGCACGGTCGACTTCATTCTGGAAGGCTCGGCGAGCGCCGCCCTCGTTGCCGACATGTATGGCCTCGACTTCGAGCCGGAGGAACGCGCGCTGACGCTCGAGGAGTTCATGCGCTCCCGCCTCGGCAGGGAGGTGATGGAAGGCGCGCGAACCCGCGTCGCCGGCGTGGCGCTTGCGGCGATCCAGGTCCATGACGGCGCGGTGCGCCAGGTCGGCCTCGATCTCGATCCGCCTCAGGAGGAGAAATTCGTGACACGGCTCCGCACCCGTGCGCGAGAGGCGCTCCGTTCCTTGCGGGTTTTGTTCATTGCCGACGATCCCCGAGGACCTTTCTGATAGCCATCCGCCGGATTGACCTCGAAGCCATGCGGTCTGCAGTCGCCGCCAACGAAATTTTCTAAAGGAGGATGCGTCATGGATCCCGGTCTCAAGGGCAAGAAGGCGATCGTCACGGGCGGTACGCGCGGCATCGGCCGCGCCATCGCCATCTGCGCGCGCCACCAGGACCAGGTGGATGAGGCCGTCGCCGCGCTCTCGAAGAAGGGTGTGAAGGCAACGGGCGGCACAGCCGACATCGCCGACGGCGAAGACCTGAAGAAGTGGATCGCCGAAGCGGCGAAGGAACTTGGCGGTCTCGACATCATCATCGCCAATGCGAGCGCGCTCGCGCAGGGCAATGACGAGAAGAGCTGGCGTGCCTGTTTCGAGATCGACGTGCTGGGCGCGGTCCACGCATTCGACGCGGCGCTCCCCTTCCTCAAGGAGGCGGGTCAGAAGTCGGGAGATGCCTCCGCGATCTTCATTTCCTCGATTTCCGCCGCCGAAAGCGACAGCGGCGGCGCCTATGGCGCGCTCAAGGCCGCGCAGATCCATCTGGCGAAGGGGCTCGCCCGCGAGCATGCCGGCGCCCATGTCCGTGTGAATACGGTCTCTCCCGGCACGGTCTATTTCAAGGGTGGCGTCTGGAACATGGTCGAGGAGCATATGCCCGACATGTTCAAGCAGGCCATGTCGCGCAACCCCACCGGCCGCATGGCGACGCCGCAGGACATCGCCAACGCCGCCGTCTTCCTCGCGAGCCCCGCCTCCTCCTTCACTACCGGCACGAACCTCGTGGTCGACGGTGCCATCTCGCGGCGCGTGAATTTCTGAGCACTTCGTTTATCACGGCGTCATGGCCCGGCTTGTCCGGGCCATCCACGTCTTTCCTCTTTCCGGGATTGCTGCAAAGACGTGGACGGCCCGAATAAATCGGGCCGTGACGAATTATTGTAACTGGAGAGGCTACTCCGCTAGCCCCATCCAGCGCCGCATGACGCGCCGGGCGAACTCTTCCTGCGCGTTGAGCGATGCCACGATCTGCGGCTCGATCAGCGCGGCGATCTCCTCGCGTGGCACCTGTAATGCGTTGGCGCGGTAGTCCGACCAGCCGTCGAGAATCTCCCGCGTCACTTCGAGATGAAACTGGAAGGCATAGGTCTTGCCGCCCACGCGGAACGCCTGATTGGGACAGGTCTCGCGCGTCGCCAGCCGCGTAACGCCCTCCGGCAAATCAAATGTGTCGCCGTGCCAATGCATGATGCGCAGCCCGTGTGGCGCGTCGTGGAGCAACGGATCGCCGGAGGCGGCGGCCTCCCATGTCTGCGGCAGGAAACCCCATTCCTCGTGGGTTTCGAGCTTCTCCTTCATCCGGTAAACCGGCGCTCCGAAAGCGCTCGCCACGATCTGCGAGCCGAGGCAGACGCCCATCACCGGCTTTTCCGCCTCGTGAAAGCGCCGCACCAGCTCTCGCGCCTGGCCGATGAAAGGGTAGGCCGCCTCTTCGTAAACGCCCATTGCGCCACCCAGCACGACAAGCGCGTCAAATGCTTCATCCGTTGCCGGCACGTCGCGCACTTCACCCGTCGTCAGGTCGCGCCTTTCCACCGTGTGAATGAGTTGCGCCTCCGCGCCGGCGTTCCTTGCTTCGTCGAGAAGCACGCCGGGCGGGGAATCGAGAGCGTTGACGAGATAAAGAATGCGCATCGCGGGCGATCAGAGCGTCGCGAAGCGGTCGCTCGCGCGCACCATCACATCGACAATGCCGGGCTCGGTCGCGGTGTGGCCGGCATCCGGCACGATGTTGAACTCCGCGTCGGGCCAGGCCTTCGCAAGTTCCCATGCCGTGAACATCGGTGTCACCACGTCATAGCGGCCTTGCGCGATCGCGCCCGGAATGCCTTTCAGCTTCCCCGCCTCGCGGATGAGCTGGTCCTGCGGCTCGAACCACCCTTTGTTCATGAAGTAGTGGCACTCGATCCGCGCGAAGGCGAGGGCGAAGTGCCCGTCCGCGAAGCGTTTCACGCGCTCGGCGTCGGAATAGAGCGACAGCGTCGTCCCCTCCCAGATGCTCCAGGCCTTGGCGCAGGCGATCTTTTCCGCCTCGTTGCCGCCGGTGAGCCGCTTGTAATAGGCCGCCATCAGGTTGCCGCGCTCGGCTTCCGGGATCGGCTCGACGAAGCCCTCCCAGGCATCGGGGAAGAGCGCGTCCGTTCCCTCCTGATAGAACCAGTCGAGCTCCCGCTTCCGCAGCGTGAAGATGCCGCGCAGGATGATCTCGGTGACGCGCTCGGGATGCGTCTCGGCATAGGCGAGCGACAGCGTCGAGCCCCAGGAGCCGCCGCAGAGCTGCCATTTGCCGATACCGAGATGCTCGCGGATGCGCTCCATGTCGGCCACGAGGTCCCATGTCGTGTTCTCGCGCAGTTCCGCATGGGGAGTCGACTTCCCGCAGCCGCGCTGATCGAACAGGATGATGCGATAGGCGTCCGGATTATGCGTTCGCCGCATGGTGGGATTCGTTCCGCCGCCGGGGCCGCCATGCACGATGATGACGGGCTTGCCCTTCGGGTTGCCGCTCTCCTCGAAATAGATCGTGTGCAAATCGGAGACCTTCAGCGTCCCGGTCCGGTAGGGCGCGATCTCGGGGTAGAGAGGGCGGCGGTCGGCGTTCGTGTCGGGCATCGGGTCTCCTCGGCGCTCTTGGCGCTTGTGAATCAACCTATTGAATATGCATCGGAAATTCGCTCCACCGCCAGCGGCGAGGGAGGCCGTTTACCATTTTTTTGCTTCTCGTCACACACTACCGATTGACCTCGGGGAGCAGACGGATACTATATCTGGACGCGCCGCGCTTCGCGGGGGAAATTCTCAAGCGGCGGCGCAATCACAGAATCAAGCGAGTTCTGCCCGGCTTCAGGGGCAGGAAGACGGCGAGAGACTATCCACTC
>JACIYQ010000344.1 GCA_014359855.1 Parvibaculum sp. | reverse complement strand
CGCGCGCTTCTTGCTCTCGACGGCATAGGCGTCGACTTCGGCGCGCGTGAATCCGTATTTCGTGCAGATGAGGTCCGCACCGAAGCCCTGCAACATGAAGTAAGACTTGAAGGCGATCCGCGACCGCAACGGCCTCGACACGTCGAAGGTCGACGACGTCGTACTCGGCTGCGTCGATCCGGTCGGCGAACAGGGCGGCGACATCGCCCGCATCGCCGTGCTGAACGCCGACTACGCGGAAACGACCGCCGGCGTGCAGGTCAACCGCTTCTGCGCCTCCGGCCTCGAGGCGACAAACATGGCGGCCGCGAAGGTCATGACCGGCGAAGCCGACATGGCGATCGGCGGCGGCGTCGAGTCCATGTCGCGCGTCGGCATGGGCGCGTCGGGCGGCTCCTGGTCGACCGATCCGCAGATCGCCTTCAAGTCCTACTTCACGCCACAAGGCATCGGTGCGGACCTCATCTGCACGAAATACGGCTTCACGCGCGCCGACGTCGATGCCTATGCCGTCGAAAGCCAGGTGCGCGCGAAGAACGCCTGGGACAAGGGCTACTTCTCGAAGTCGGTCATTCCGGTGAAGGATATCAACGGCCTCACCATTCTCGACCATGACGAGCACATGCGCCCCGACGCGACGATGCAGTCGCTCGCCGCGCTCCAGCCCTCCTTCGCCTCGCTTGGCGAACTCGCCTTCGACGGTGTCGCGCTCGACCGCTACCCGGAAGTGGAGGAAATTACCCACGTCCACCACGCGGGCAATTCCTCCGGCATCGTCGACGGCGCGTCCGCCGTGCTTGTCGGCAATCTCGAAACCGGCAAGGCGATGGGCCTGAAGCCCCGCGCCCGCATCCGCGCCATGGCGTCGATCGGTTCCGAGCCCTGCATCATGCTGACAGGCCCGGCCGATGTGTCGCGCAAGGCGCTGAAGAAGGCCGGCATGAACCCGGAAGATATCGATCTCTACGAGCTGAATGAAGCCTTCGCCGCCGTCGTGCTGCGCATGATGCAGTCGCTCGATATCCCCCACGACAAGATGAACGTCAATGGCGGCGCCATCGCCATGGGCCATCCGCTCGGCGCCACCGGCGGCATGATCCTCGGCACCGTGCTCGATGAACTCGAACGCCGCGATCTCTCCACGGCCCTCATCACGCTCTGCGTGGGCGCGGGCATGGGCACGGCAACCATCATCGAACGCGTGTGAGGCACTGATGACCACTTACGAAAACTTCAAATTCGAAGTCGACGGCGACGGCATCGCGCTCGTCACTTGGGACATGCCGAACCGCTCGATGAACGTGCTCTCCCAGAGCTCGATGGCCGACATGGCCTCGATCATCGAAAAGATCATGGGTGACGACGCGATCAAGGGCGCCGTCCTCACCTCCAGCAAGGATGCCTTCTGCGCCGGCGCCGACCTGTCCATGATGGGCGGCCAGGCGGGCGGCTCGGGCAGCGGCTCGCAGGAAGATCGCGTCAAGGCGATGTATGAGGGCAACCTCAAATTCAACATGCTGCTGCGCGGCCTCGAAACCTGCGGCAAGCCGGTCGCCGCCGCGATCAACGGCACGGCGCTTGGCGGCGGCCTCGAAGTGACGCTCGCCTGCCACTACCGCGTCGTCTCCAACAAGCCGAAGACGCAGATCGGCCTTCCCGAAGCGAAGGTCGGCCTCCTGCCCGGCGGCGGCGGCACGCAGCGCCTGCCGCGTCTCATCGGTGCGCAGGCGGCCCTGCCGCTCATCCTTCAGGGCACGGCGCTGACGCCGGAAAAGGCCGTGCAATCCGGCATCTGCCACGAGCTTGTCGAGCCGGGCGAGGAAGTGGCGGCGGCAAAGGCCTGGCTCAAGGAAGGTCTCGCCCAGCCGAAAATCAAGCTCGGCAAGAAGGGCCCGGAAGTCTACGCCATCGCCGTGCAGCCCTGGGACCGCGAAGGCTACCGCGTTCCCGGCGGCGACCCGCATTCGAAGGGCGGCGGCCAGGTCTTCACCATCGGCAATGCAACGCTCCACAAGCAGATGCATGGCAACTTCCCGGCGCAGAAGTTCATCATGTCCTGCGTCTATGAAGGCCTGCAGGTGCCGATCGAGGCGGGGCTCCGCATCGAGACGCGCTACTTCACCAAGCTGCTGATGGACCCGCGCTCCAAGGCGATGATCCGTTCGCTCTTCCTCTCCATGCAGGAACTCGGCAAGGGCGCGCGCCGTCCGTCGGGCGTTCCCGCCTTTCAGGTGAAGAAGCTCGGCATTCTCGGCGCCGGCATGATGGGTGCGGGCATCGCTTACGTCTCGGCGCAGGCCGGCATGGAAGTCGTGCTCCTCGACACGGATCGGGCCAATGCCGAAAAGGGCAAGGCCTGGTCCGAAAAGCTCCTGCAGAAGGCGCTCGAGCGCGGCAAGACCACGCAGGAAAAGGCGGACAAGCTGCTCGGCCTCATCAAGCCGACGACGAATTACGACGACCTCAAGGGCGCCGACCTCGTCATCGAAGCCGTCTTCGAAAGCCGCGACATCAAGGCGGAAGTGACGAAGAAGGCCGAACCCATGCTCGCCGAAGGCGGCATCTACGGCTCCAACACCTCGACGCTGCCGATCACCGGCCTCGCGGAAGCCTCCGCCAAACCGGAAAACTTCATCGGCATCCATTTCTTCTCGCCCGTCGACAAGATGCAGCTTGTCGAAATCATCATGGGCAAGAAGACCAGCGACGAGACGCTCGCCAAGGCCTTGGACTATGTGAAGCAGATCAGGAAGACGCCGATTGTCGTCAACGACAGCCGCGGCTTCTACACCTCGCGCTGTTTCGGCACCTATGTCGGCGAAGGCATCGCGATGCTCGGCGAGGGCGTGCCCCCGGCCATGATCGAGAATGTCGGCAAGATGACCGGCATGCCGATGGCCCCGCTTGCGCTCAGCGACGAAGTCGCGCTCGACCTCGCCTGGAAGGTGCGCGAGCAGACGAAGAAGGACCTCGGCGACAAATACGTCTCCGGTCCTGCCGACGTCCTCCTCGAAAAGATGGTCGTGGAGCTTGGCCGCGCCGGCAAGAAGGCGGGCAAGGGCTTCTACGACTATCCCTCCGACGGCAAGAAGAAGCTCTGGCCGGGCCTTTCCGATCTCGTCGGCAAGTCCCAGGACCCGGATGACCTCGATGTGCAGGAGCTGAAAAACCGCTTCCTCTACATCCAGGCGCTCGAAGCGGCGCGCTGTTTCGAGGAAGGCGTGGTGACGGACGTGCGCGACGCCGATGTCGGCGCGATCCTCGGCTGGGGCTTCGCGCCCTGGTCCGGCGGGCCGCTCTCGCTCATCGACATGGTGGGCACGGCCGCCTTCGTCGAACAATGCGACAAGCTTGCCCGGAAATACGGGCCCCGCTTCACGCCCAACAAGCTGCTGCGCGACATGGCCTCGAAGGGCGAGACCTTCTATGGCCGCTTCGCGCCAGACAAGGAAAAGGCCGCCGCCTGATCGCGGCTGTCCCGGCGAAATGAATGGGCGGTCCTTCGGGGCCGCCCTTTTTATTGCCCTGTTTGGCAGAAAACACGTGTTCTTTGTCATTCCCGCCAAGCCTCGCGCGGCCTTGTCTTTCCCCATGCCCGGACCCGCGAAATCTCCAAAGCTCCGCCCCGCTCGACCCCGTCACCGGCGCCCCGCCTATGAGGATGCATGGCCGCGAAGGCCGCGAGCATCCGGATCGCGTGACCCTCATCACCGAAACGGGCCGCGCGGTCACCGGCGCCAAGGGCATGACGGTCGAGGCCCATGCAAGCATTGCGGATGCAGGCGGCGATGCGGCGGAAGTCGCGGGCGCGGACCATTGGGGCTGGCGGATTTTCTGAACATCAAGTCTAATTTCGCCAAAGAAACGCAACTGTCATCGGGAAGAGAAAATGTCTGCCAGCAATCCGTTCGATCCGAAGCTTTTCACCGCCGGGGCCATTTCCGCCGAAACCAGGGGCATCAACGATTTCATCATCGGCGCCATGAAGGACCTGCCCGAATGGTGGGAAATCGGCGTGGCGACCTTCCGCGAGCAGCGCGCAAGAGGCGAGGGCGCTTTCCCCCTCGCGCCGAAATCGCCGCGCGCCCGCGAAATCGAGGTCGACGGCAAGGGCTGCAAGGTGAAGCTCCGCATCGTTGCGCCGGAGGGAAGCCCGAAAGGCGTCTATCTCCACATTCATGGTGGCGGCTGGACGCTTGGCGGCGCCGACCAGCAGGACCCGATGCTGGAGCGGATCGCCGGCAGGGCGGGACTTGCCTGCGTCAGCGTCGAATATCGCCTTGCGCCTGAAAATCCCTATCCCGCCGGACCGGACGATTGCGAGGCCGCCGCCATCTGGCTCGCGAAAAACGCGAAGCCGGAATTCGGCACGGACGCGCTCACCATCGGCGGCGAGTCGGCGGGCGGTCATCTTGCCGCCGTCACGCTGCTGCGCATGCGCGACCGCCACGGCTACACGGACTTCAAGGGCGCGAACCTCGTCTTCGGTGCTTTCGACATGTCGATGACGCCGAGCCAGAAAGCCTTTGGCGACGAGCGCCTCATCCTCCGCACCATCGACATCGAGAAATTCGGCGATGCCTTCATGCCGCCCCATCTGGACCGGCGCGACCCCGACCTGTCGCCGCTCTATGCGCGCCTCCACGACATGCCGCCGGCGCTCTTCACCATCGGCACGCGCGACGCGCTGATCGACGACAGTCTCTTCATGTATTCGCGCTGGATCGCGGCCGGCAACGAGGCGGAACTCGCGGTCTATCCGGGCGGTGCCCACGGCTTCGTCGCCTTCCCCGGCGAAATCGCCGCCGCCGCCAACAAGCGCGCCGACGAATTCCTGGCCAGAGTGGTGGCCTAGGCATTTTCCGGTCAAGTGGACGCCGGTTGATCGCAGAAAATGCGACCAAACAAAGGAAGCTGGAGCATGATCCGATTCTGTTTGATCGGATCATGCTCCAGCCTCAGGCGGCGCTGAGTTCCCGCACCCGGGGCTCGGCGTCGGGCCACACGTCGCGCCGCGCGAGGCGAAGGTCGTAGTCGCTCTGCAGGTTGAGCCAGAGTTCGGGCGTCGTCCCGAAATATTTGGCCAGCCGCAGCGCGGTGTCGGCGGTAATCCCGCGCTTTCCTCTCACGATCTCGCTGACCCTGGCGACGTTCACGTCGAGATCGCGGGCAAGCCGGTTCTGGCTGAGACCGAGCGGCTTCATGAACTCCTCAAGCAGAATCTCGCCCGGCGGAATGGGGTCCAGCTTCCTGGTCTGCCTGCTCATCTTTTCATCCTCGCTCAGTGATAGTCGGCGATCTCGACATCGGCCGCATCGCCGTCCTTCCAGACGAAGCAGATGCGCCACTGATCGTTGATCCGGATCGAATACTGGCCGCGTCTTTCGCCTTTAAGCGCTTCGAGCCGGTTACCCGGCGGTACGCGCAACTCCTCCACCTTCCGGGCGGCGTTGAGCAGCAGAAGCTTCCGCCGCGCGGCTTTCTCGATCGCTCCGAAGCGCGGAACATCCTCGTCGGCAAACAGCCGGGCTGTGTCCTTGCAGCGGAACGAGCGGATCATGCAGAAAGTCTATACCGGAATTCGGAATACGCAAGTCAGTACAAAATTCCCATGAATTGAACAATGTTTAATAATTTGATATATGTTCAATAAACTGCGCAAATCCGGGAGAAATCCATGTCCTTCGAGCACATCGTCTATGAGCAGCAGGGCCGCGTTGCCACCATCACGCTGAACCGGCCGGCCCGCCTGAACGCCATCGCGTCCGGCATGCCGCGCGAAATCGCGAAGGCCGTCGAGATGGCGAACGAGGACGACGGCGTTCATGTCATCGTGCTGACGGGCGCGGGCCGCGCCTTCTGCGCGGGCGGTTCCGACATCGCGCTCTGCTGCGACATGGTAGTCATGGCGGATGACGCGAAGATCAGCTATCCGCCCGCCCGCGTCGAGGCGCTTGCGGAGCGTATGGCGGGCGTCCCGCGCAACCAGCTCATGATGCAGAAGCTCCTCGTCAACCAGGCCTACGAGAATATGGGCCTCCAGACGACGCAGATGTTCGCCACCCTCTTCGATGGCATTACCCGCCATTCGCCTGAAGGCGTCTCCCGCTCGACCTGTAAATTCCGATGAGCAATGCCGCATCCGAAAAACGCCGCTCCGATCTGCGCGGCCTGAAGCGCAAATCGGTCCTCGCCGCCGCCCGCCGCGTCTGCGACGAAGGCGGGCCCGAGGCGCTCACCATGCGCGCCGTCGCCGCCGAAGCGGGTTACGCGCCGGGCGCCGTCTACTCCTACTTCGCCGGCATCGACGAACTCGCCATCGCGCTCACCGCCGAAGAGCTCGGCCATCTCGCCCGCCGCATGCGCGAGGCTGCTGAAAGAACCCAGGAAAACAAGGCATCGCCCGCCGCCGCGCTCGAAGCCGCGGCAAGGGAGGCGCTGAAGGCGACGGCGGGCAACGCCCCCCATGTCCGCCTCGCCGGCCGCCTCATGTCGGCGCAAGCGCTTCCCGCCGATCTCGACCGCGCCGTCACGGGCCGCCTCATCGCCATTCTCGAAACATTGGGCGGGCCGCTCCGCGCAGCAACGGGCCTCGAAGGGGAAGCCGCGCACCGCGAAATCCTCTGCCTCGCCGCCCTCTTGATCGGCTTGCGCGTCCTCGAAGGTGCGGGCCGCCTCGCCCCGCTCGGCTACAGCGCCGAAAGCCTCCTCGCGCACCGTCTCGCCGGGCTCCCCGAGGCATGACAAGCCGCACGCCCGCCCCTATGCTGCGGCACCCGCCATTGAAGAACTGTGTCCCCGAAATATGAGCGGCATGATCGACACCTACAAGGGCTATGTCTCGCTGCAGGAATGCGACGAGATGGGCCACATGAACATCCAGCATTACATCTCGAAGAGTTCCGACAGTTCCTACAATCTGCGCGTCGCGCTCGGCCATTCCGCGCTCGATCAGGCGGCGTCCGGCCTCGGCTATGTCGCCCTCGAACACCACATCCGCTTCCACCGCGAATTGCGCGCGAGCGATCTCGTGGTGATCCGCTCCGGCATTGTCGAAATCCGCGACAAGACCATGCGCATCTATCAGGAGATGCGCGAGGCGCTGGACGGCAGGCTCGCCGCAACCTATGTCGTCGACACCGGCTGCCTCGATCTCGAAACGCGCCGCCTCGCGCCCTGGCCCGATGCCGTGCGCGCCCGCGCCGGGGAAATGCGCACCGGCCTTCCGCCGGAAGCCGAACCCCGCTCGATCCCGCGCGATGCGGTGGAGCGCGATATCTCGCTTGCCCGCGCCGACGAACTTGGCATGGCGGAGACGAACCGATCCGTCGTCAACACCTGGGAATGCGACACCAACGATCACATGAATGCGCGCTTCTTCATGGCGCGCTTCTCGGATGCGCAAGGTCACATGTGGGCCCATGCCGGTCTCGGCCGTCACGAGCAGGCCGCGCGCGGTCTCGCCACCGCCACGGTCGAGATGCGCCTCGTCTATCTGCGCGAGTTGCGCGCGGGCGAAACGCTTTTCGTGCGCACGGCCATTCTGCCCGGCGAAGGCAAGACGGTGCGCTACCGTCACTGGCTTTTCAGCGGCGACACCGGCGAGCCCGCCTGCGCGGCGGAAGGCGCGGCGCTCCTCTTCGACAAGGCAAGCCGCAAGGCCGTGCCTCTGCCGGAACCGATTGCCGCCCGTCTTTGAAATTCCCGAATGCGTCACTTGAAGAAAATGGAAGAAGAAAATGAGTGAGATGATCGAAGTCGCGCGCTCCAGCGTCCAGACCTGGGAAAGCGACCAGATGGGCCACATGAATGTGCAGTTCTATGTCGAGAAGGCCGGCCAGGGCCTCGCCGCGCTCGGCCTTGCGCTCGGGCTCGGGCCGCGTGTCTCGCGTAACGAAGGTGCGTGCCTCCAGGTGAGCGACCATCATCTGCGCTTCCTGCGCGAGCAGCGCCCCGGTGCGCCTTTCTTCATTCGCGCGGGCGTCCTCGAGGTGCGCGACTTCGGCCTCTCCGTCTATGAGGAAATGGTCAGCACCGTTTCGGGCGAGCCCGCCGCCACCTTCAATGCCGAAGTGCAATGGGTGGACGACGAGACGCGCGAGGTGAAGCCGCTTCCCGCCAAGGCAAAGGCCGCCGCGAAGGAACTGCTCGTCGAGCGCCCGGCGCATGGCGCCCCGCGCGGCCTCGAACTCTACGACCCGCGCCCCGCGCCGAAGCTCGCGGAAGCGGATGCGATGGGCATGGTCCGGACATGGCAGGGCGACATCGCTCCGCAGCTCTGCGACGCGCAGGGTTTTCTCTCCGTCCGTCACTTCATGGGCATCGTCTCCGACGGCATTCCGAACCTGCTGGCGCAGACCAACGGCGCCGACCGCTCGAAGACGCCGTCGGTCGGCGGCGCCGCCCTCGAATACCGTTTCGTCTACCGGCGCTATCCGCGTATGGGCGATATCCTGACGCTCCGCAGCGGCCTAAAGAATGTCGGCCCCAAGACCTATACTTGGTGCCACTGGCTCTTCGATCTCGAAACCGGCGAAGCGGTAGCCACCGCCGAAGCCGTCGCCATCGCGCTCGATCTCACCACGCGCAAGGCGATCCCGATTCCGGAAGAAATGCGCGCCAATCTCGAATCGCTGGTGATCGAGGGACTTGGCGTCTGACAAGTTGTTTTAAAATTCGTCATGGCCCGGCTTGTCCGGGCCATCCACGTCTTTCTCTGTCCTGAACTTGCGGCAAAGTCGTGGACGGCCCGAATGAATCGGGCCGTGACGATTGGGGGACGGGACTCTCCAATAGTCACTGACAAAAGGGAGGTTGGCATGATGGGTTTTCTGCGCGCTGATTTGACAGCGGAGGAAGCGGCGTTCCTCGACGGCGCTGCCGCTTTCACGGCGAAGACGGTCACGCAACAAGCAAACGAATGAGAGCACTCCCGCCGCCAGCCGGTCGAGGCGTTGCGCGACGCGGCCGCTCTCGGCCTTCTCCATCTCGAAACGGCGCTCGGCTATGCGGCAGGACGCGAGGCCTTCGGCAAATCCCTTCTCGAACATCAGGGCCTCAACTGATCGCTCGGCCCGGAGGCCTCATCGACTGCGGCGAAGACGCGGTCATGGCGGCAGCCCATGCCAAGAAGTTTGCGGGAAGGGTGACGCTTCCCCGCCTCGCCGACTGCATCCAGGCCATGGGCGCGAACGGCCTTCGCGAGGAACACGGCCTCCACCGCCACATCGCCTGCGCCAAGCTCGGGGCTTACACCGACGGCAGCACCGAAATGATGAACGAACGCATCGGCGCCGGGCTGCTCAAGAGCTACGGCCCGGCCGCTTAACGCTCCTCCGCCTCCAGCCGGTCCCTGAACGCCCGGATTTCCTCCGCCACGAGCTTCGGAAATTCCATCGGCAGGAAATGCGTTGCGCCGCGGATCTGCGCCACATGCGCTTTCGGATCGCGCCGCTTCAGAAGCATCGGGAAGGGCGTCCGGCAGGTCGATCCGTGTTCGGCATAAAGCAGCGCGAAGGGCACATGCAGGTTGCGCACGGCCTTGCCGATATTGTGTCCATGCGCGCGGAAATTTGCCGCCTCCCATGAGGGCGCGCAGGAAAGTTCCACCTGTCCGTCCTCGCGCGTCTTCGTGCCGCCTTCCACATAGGCTTCGATGAAGTCGCGCGGCCAGGTGCGAAAGGCGCCGCGCCCCTCGTAGCGATCCACCATCGTCTCCCGGTCGGGAAACACCGCGCGCCGCTTCTCGGCGCCGCCGGCAAGCGACAGCGGCCCGCCGCGCCTTCCGGTCAGCCGGTAGAGCGTCACGAGCATGCGGAAGCTTGCGGGCGTCATCACTGGATCGATCAGCACGAGGCCCCGCACGAGGTCGGGCCGCGCCGCCGCCGCCATGACGCTCGCCGTCCCGCCCATCGAATGCCCGGCGAGAATGATCTTGCGGCCTGTCGTCTTGACGAAGTCCTCGGCCATGACGATCAGGTCGTCGCGATAGACATACCAGTTGCGGTGTTTCGCGGGGTCGGCGGGCAGTGTCGTCGCCCCGTGCCCGCGCGCATCCCAGGCGCGCGCATGGAATTCGCCGGCCAGCGTTGCGAGGATTGGCGCATAGGTCATGCCGTTGAAGCCGTTGGCGTGGGCGAAATGGAGCGGCGTCTTCCCCGGATCGTCGTGACCCCATTCGAGATACGAAATCCCCCCGTCCGGCAGCGGCAGGCTTCGCCGCGCCGGCGCCTCACGCACAACAGTCTTCATGAAGGTCAATCCAGCAGTTTTTTCTTCTTGAGCCACCCGGCAACGATGGCGACAGCTTCGGCCATCTTGTCCGGCTGGCCAATATAATAATGCGTCGCGCCCTTCACGGCATGAAGTTCCTTGTCGTCATGTTGCACGCCTGCATGGATGCGCGCCGCGTGGGAGGGCGTGCAGCCGTCATCCGCGCTTCCTTCATCACCGGCGAGGTGCTGGTGGTCGATGGCGGCCAGCTGCGGCAGTGGGCCAGTCTAGAGCATTTTCCGGTCAAGTGGACGCCGGTTGATCGCAGAAAATGCGGCCAAACAAAGGAAGCTGGAGCATGACCCGATTCTGTTTGATCGGATCATGCTCTAGCTAGCCGCCGCCGTGTAGCTACCTTCTGCGCTAAGCTCGACAACCGGAATAGTACCGAGAAGGGGTACGTTCAACTCAGCAGTTGCTATAGGGGGGCGTATCCGATTCCGTTCCGTAGCGGGCAGCGACGGCGCCGGTCGTGCCGGACATGACCTGCCACTGAGATTTTCCTCCAGATGGACTTAGAGTCCGGCCCTATTGAAGGGAGACGGACGATGAAGCGATCGAGGTTTACGGAAGAGCAGATCATTGGTGTTCTGCGGGAACATGAGGCCGGAGCGAAGGCGGCGGA
>JACIYQ010000343.1 GCA_014359855.1 Parvibaculum sp. | reverse complement strand
ATCCTCAATCCGATGGGCACGGTCGACGCCATCGAGTTCCTGCTCGACAAGCTCAAGCAGACGAAGAACAACGGCGAGTTCTTCGACAGCATGAACACCTGATTAGGAAATTCTGCTAATCTCAACCGTGCAATTCACGCGTGTAATCGGTTGAGTGGTGGAGCTTTCATGACGGCGAGACAGGGGGGCGGTTCGGGCGAGGGACGGCCGGGCTGGATTCAGCCGCTGATGGAATGGTCTTCCATCCGGAAGATCAAGGCGCGCCTCAAGCGCCTTCACGAACAGCCTTGCGGCATCGTGCTTGTGCGAGACGTCTTCTCGAAGGAGGGGGGCCACTTCCCCTGCGAGTTGATGACCTTGCCGATTGCGCCCGGCCCGGCCCGGACGGCAAGAAACGGATCATCGGCACCATCGTGCCGGCGGTTCACGTCGAGGAATGGACCGCCGATCTCATCTTCGACCGTATCCTGACGCTTCGCCGCGCCGTCTATTTCGATACGGGCGCCGGCGTTCCCGATCATTTTGCCTCTTTCACGGCACGAGCACGCTGGCGCCGACCGTCTTGCGGCTTTCGAGATCGATATGAGCGCGGGCGGCTTCGGCAAGCGAATAGCGCTGCTTCACCTCGATCTTCACCGCGCCCGACTTCACCACGGCGAAAAGATCGTCGGCCATTTCCTGCATCGCGGTCGGCGTCTTCGCGGCGTAGTGGAACATGGTCGGCCGCGTGACGTAGAGCGAGCCCTTCAGCGCCAGGATGCCGAGGTTCACATCCGTGACCGGGCCGGAGGCATTGCCGAAACTGACGAGAAGGCCAAAGGGCGCGAGGCTGTCGAGCGAGGCGATGAAGGTCGACTTGCCGACGCCGTCATAGACGACGGGAAGCTTCTTGCCCCCTGTGATTTCCTTCACACGCGCGGCGACATCTTCCTTCGAATAGTCGATGATGTGGTCGCAGCCATGCTCGCGCGCGAGCTCCGCCTTTTCTGCCGAACCGACCGTGCCGATGACGGTGGCGCCAAGATGCTTCGCCCATTGGCAGGCGATGAGGCCGACGCCGCCTGCCGCCGCGTGCCAGAGGATAGTCTGGCCCTTTTCGACCTTGAACGTCTGGTGCAGCAGGAACTGCGCGGTAAGCCCTTTCAGCATCATCGAAGCGGCCTGATCCTCGGCGATGCCGTCCGGCAGCTTCACCGCGGAGGCCGCCGCCACGTTATGCGCTTGCGCATAGGCGCCGATCGGTCCGCTCGCATAGGCGGCGCGGTCGCCCACCTTGAATTGCGTCACGCCTTTGCCAACGGCTTCGACGACGCCCGCCGCCTCCATGCCGATGCCGGAGGGAAGAGGCACGGGATAGAGCCCGGAGCGGTGATAGGTGTCGATGAAATTGACGCCGATCGCCTTGGCGCGCACCGTGATCTCGCCGGGCTTCGGCGCGCCGAGCTCCACGTCCTTCAGCGACATCGCTTCGGGGCCGCCCGTCTTCTCGATGCGGATCGCCTTGATCGTCGTCATGCGTTTCGTTTCCTGTTTTGCAGGTCTTTTTTTGCCGAAGCTTACCGTCTCGAAAGCGCGAGGCCGATGCCCGCCGCGACGAGGACGGAGCCGGTGACCCTGTTGCGCAGCATCTGCGCCCGCTCGCTCTTCAGATAAGGCGCGAGCTTGCCCGCCGCCAGCGCGAATGTGCCGTCGGACAGCGTGCTCACGGCGATGAAGGTGACGGCAAGGAGAATGAGCTGCGGGCCCGCCGGCGCCGCATGGTCGATGAATTGCGGAAAGAAGGCGGCGTAGAAGGCGAGCGTCTTCGGGTTCGTCACCGAGATCAGATAGCCGCGCCGGAAGAGCGTCGCGCCGTTCGCGTGTCCGCGCCCTGCATCGGGAAGGTCCGGGTTCGCATAGCGCGTGCGCAACGCCTGCACGCCCAGAAAGACGAGATAGGCGGCACCGATCAGCTTCAGCGCCTCGGCCCAGGGACCGAGCGCGGCGAGCAGGGGTGCTAGGCCGAGCACGGTCAGCACCATATGCGTCGAGAGCGCGGCGGTCGTGCCGCCGAGCCCCGTCAGCGCGGCGCGCGGCCCTTGCGCGATACCGCAGGCGACAAGCCAGGTCACCACCGGCCCCGGGATCACGCAGAGGATGAGCGTCGCGGCAATGAAACCGGGATAGAGGTCAAAGGACACATACAGCTCCACAAAAACTCGTCATTGCGAGGAGCAAAGCGACGAGCAATCCAGTCTTCATCCGCCGCCCATGGATTGCTTCGCTGCGCTCGCAATGACGATGAAGGGGATGTCCCGGGCTACCCCAGATGCCGCTGGAAGAATTTGAGCGTGCGGTCGTTCGCCTCGTCGGCCGTCGCCTTGTCGTAATGCGCGCCGCCAGGACGGGCGAAGGCATGGTCCATCTGCGGATAGCGATGGATGGTGACGTGAGGGTTGCCATGCAGGCCGGCGACCACCGCCTCCTGCGCTTCCGGCGGCACGAATTCGTCCTTGCCGGCGATGTGCAGCATCAGCGGTGCCTTGATGCCCTCGGCATCGTCGAGACGGTTCTGGATGTTGACGCCGTAATAGCCGGCCGAGGCGTTGCTATCCGTGTGGCAGGCAGTGAGATAGGCGAGCTGGCCGCCGAGGCAGTAGCCGACGGCGCCGACCTTGCCGCTCGTCATCGGACGCAGCGTTGCGATTGTCGCCTGGATATCCGTCACGCCCTTGTCGACGTCGAACTTGCCGAACAGGTCGAAAGCCTTTTTCCACTCGGCTTCCGTCTTGTCGGTGATGTCGATGCCGGGCTCGATGCGCCAGAAGAGATCGGGGCAGAGCGCGACATAGCCTTCCCCCGCGAGCCAGTCGCAGAGGTCGCGCATGACCTTGTTGACGCCGAAGATTTCCTG
>JACIYQ010000342.1 GCA_014359855.1 Parvibaculum sp. | reverse complement strand
AACGGAACGAGATGCGACGATCGGCGTGAAGTCCGATCCGGTTGCGGGAATAGCAAAATGGTCCAGCTTACTCTGCCGAAAAATTCCACGATGAGCGAAGGCAAGACCTTCAAGGCCGAGCCCGGCGCGAAGAACGTCAAGCGCTTCCGCGTCTATCGCTGGTCGCCGGACGATGGCGCCAATCCGGCCATCGACACCTATGAAGTCGATCTCGACAAGTGCGGGCCGATGGTCTTGGACGCGCTCATCAAGATCAAGAACGAGATCGACCAGACGCTCACCTTCCGCCGCTCCTGCCGCGAAGGCATCTGCGGTTCCTGCGCCATGAATATCGACGGCCAGAACACGCTTGCCTGCACCAAGGGCATCGACGAGGTGAAGGGCGACGTCAAGATCTACCCGCTGCCGCACATGCCGGTGATCAAGGATCTCGTGCCCGACCTCACCAATTTCTACGCGCAGCACGCCTTCATCGAGCCCTGGCTGCAGACGAAGTCGCCGGCGCCGGAAAAGGAATGGCGCCAGAGCCACGAAGACCGCGAGAAG
The DNA here is from genome assembly GCA_014359855.1 of Parvibaculum sp. Classification (GTDB taxonomy): domain Bacteria; phylum Pseudomonadota; class Alphaproteobacteria; order Parvibaculales; family Parvibaculaceae; genus Parvibaculum. The sequence goes on along the minus strand of JACIYQ010000342.1, from coordinate 1,228 downwards.
CTCGACGGTCTCTATGAGTGCATTCTCTGCGCCTGCTGCTCGACCTCCTGCCCCTCCTACTGGTGGAACGGCGACCGCTATCTCGGCCCCGCCGCGCTCCTGCAGGCCTATCGCTGGCTCATCGACAGCCGCGACGAAGCCACCGGCGAACGCCTCGACGACCTCGAAGACCCCTTCCGCCTCTATCGCTGCCACACCATCATGAACTGCGCGAAGACCTGCCCCAAGGGGTTGAACCCCGCCAAGGCCATCGCGGAAATCAAGAAGATGATGGTGGAGCGGCAGGCTTAAGGCCCCTCACCCTTCCGCCGTCTGCGACGGCTCCCTCCCTCTCCCCAAAGGGGAGAGGGAAAAGAGCGCAAATCCTGCGATAGAAGCACGCGCACTTCTCCCTCGCCCCCGTGAGGGGGAGAGGGAAGGGGCCCGCCAGCGCGAAGCGATGGTGGGAAGGGTGAGGGGGCAGCCTCTCGTTTGCCTCTCACTCCGCCACATACTCCGCATCCGGCTTCTGCCGCTCATGGGCAAACAGCAGCGCCTTTTTCAGATTCCCGAAATCCGTCACCACGCAGTCGCTGTTGCGCACGATCATGCCGAAATCGGCGAGCGTCATGCCTTCGTCCTCGACCAGCGACACGAAGTCCGGGCAGACCATGCCCCAGCGCCACCAGGTCGTGCCGTCGCGTTGCATCAGCGCGTAGAGGTTGCCTTGCCCCTGGTCTTCCTCGCGGATCATCACCGCATAGAGGTCCGGCCCGATTTCCTTCATCAGCCCGGTGAAGGCCTTGTTCTCTTCGCCCGTCCGCATCGTGTAGCGGCCGCTCTCCACCGTGACGCGCGCCTGTTCCGGCGTCTCGTCCGCGCGTTCGCCATTTTCGTTCAGCATATGGACGGTGAAGCGCGCCCCGTCCGCCACCGGATAATCCGCCTCCTTCGGCGACACGAGATCGCCGTCGGAAATGAGGCAGCCTGCGAGAAGAAGAGGCGCGAAAAGCGCGGCGAAACGGCGGATCATGGGAAGCTCCCTCGTGGTTCCGCCGCAGTATAACGAAAAACCCGGCCGCCGTATGGCGGGCCGGGTTCTGGGAGGGCCGAGATATGCCGGGGCGTTCAAGCAGCCGGGGCTCGGGACCCGAAATTTTGAGGCGCGTACATCCGGCGCCGTCTTGAGATAAAGCCTAGCGCCGAATGTCTGAATGCGCGGTGAACGCATGAGGCGCTGCTCCGCCGC
>JACIYQ010000341.1 GCA_014359855.1 Parvibaculum sp. | reverse complement strand
TTCGCCGTTGCCTCGCAGAACAAGGCCGAGGCCGCACAGAAGGCGGGCCGCTTCAAGGACGAGATCTCGCCGGTCACCATCAAGTCGCGCAAGGGCGAAACGACTATCGACAATGACGAGTTCATCAAGCACGGCGTGACGCTTGAGGGCATTCAGGGTTTGAAGCCCGCCTTCCAGAGGGATGGCGGCACGGTCACAGCGGCGAACGCCTCCGGCATTAATGACGGTGCAGCAGCGGTCGTGCTGATGAGCGCGGATCGTGCGGCGAAGGAAGGCCGCAAGGTGCTTGGCCGGATCGTTTCCTGGGCGCAGGCGGGCGTCGATCCCGCCGTCATGGGGACGGGCCCGATCCCGGCCTCGCGGGCGGCGCTCAAGAAAGCGGGGTGGACCGTCGACGACCTCGATCTCGTCGAGGCGAACGAAGCCTTCGCGGCGCAGGCGCTGGCGGTCAACAAGGACCTCGGCTGGAACCCGGAAATCGTCAATGTGAATGGTGGCGCCATTTCCATCGGCCATCCGATCGGTGCGTCCGGTGCGCGTGTCTTCGTGACGCTGCTTCATGAGATGGAGAAACGCGATGCGAAGAAGGGATTGGCCACGCTTTGCATCGGCGGCGGCATGGGCATCGCGCTCTGTGTCGAACGCTGAAGGTTTCCGCAGGTTAAGACGTTTCAGGACGAGGATATCCGACAATGACTAAAGTTGCGCTCGTAACGGGCGGCACGCGCGGCATCGGCGCCGCGATTTCGGTGGCGCTCAAGGCGGCGGGTTACAAGGTGGCCGCGAATTATGCCGGCAATGACGAGGCGGCGTTCGCCTTTTCGAAGGAGCACGGCGTCAACGTCTACAAGTGGAATGTGGGCGACTACGATTCCTGCGTGAAGGGTATCGCCGCCGTCGAAGCGGAACTCGGCCCCGTCGACGTGCTTGTGAACAATGCCGGCATCACGCGCGATGGTATGCTGCACAAGATGACGCCGGCGCAGTGGCGCGAAGTCATGGCGGTCGATCTCGATTCCATGTTCAACATGTGCCAGCCGCTCATCAACGGCATGCGCGAGCGCGGTTTCGGGCGCATCGTCAACATCTCCTCGATCAACGGCCAGAAGGGCCAGATGGGGCAGACGAACTATTCTGCGGCGAAGGCCGGCGTCATCGGCTTCACCAAGGCACTGGCGCAGGAAGTCGCGCGCAAGGGCGTGACGGTGAATTGCATCGCGCCGGGCTATATCGACACCGACATGGTGGCGGCGGTGCCGGAAAAGGTGCTCGAAGGGATTATCGCGACGATCCCTGTCGGCCGTCTCGGCAAGGCGGAGGAGATCGCGCATTGCGTCGTTTTCCTCGCCGATGAGAAGGCGAGTTTCGTCACCGGCGCGACGATCACGGCGAATGGCGCTCAGTATATCGCGGGATAAGCAAGCCGCAGGCGAATGCAGAGACGCCCCGGACCTTGTCCGGGGCGTTTTCGTTCAGCCCGCCTCTTTCTCTGCTTGCGCCTGCTTGCGGTCGTATTCTTCGTCGCGGCCCGGGCGCGGCATACCGGGATAGCGCCAGCTGTCAGGCGGTCCGATATCGACATGGGCATAAGGCGTCTTCGTCGGATAGAAGCCCGCACCGCCCTTGCCGAGTTTTTTCGCCACGCGGTAGACCTCTTCGGGATCGAGGAAATCCTGCGTGATGTCTATGGCCATGCCGCGCATGTGGAAGCTGCCGGGATCGACGCCATTGCCGCGCCGGAAGAGCCAGTCGTTCGTCTCGGGTGAACGATAGCCCGACATGGCGTAGATCGGGTTCTTCGAGCGCGTGTTCGCGTCGATCTCCCAGAGCAGATCGAGAAGACCCGGATGGACGTCGTGAACCCCATTGGTGCGTAAGTCCCGCATGAACCAGGAAACGCGCTTCAGCGCGTCGTCCGCGTAGCCCTCGTCCGTCCAATAGGTGACGGTGAGTTTCTCGCCGGAATTGAGGCTCTGGAGGCGTAGCGCCCGCTTGTAGGGAGCTTCCGCGCGGACAATCGCGGGCGCCGCGAGGAGGCCGGCAGCGCCGAGACCGAGCGCCAGCGCCTTGCGGCGTGTCGGCAAAAATCGTCCCGATGCGGATGTTACTGTCATGGCAAGAGACTACTGAAGGGCGGTTGCGGGCTCAAGAGACGGCTTCAAGACGGCGGTTTCCGGTTCGTCGTCCTGTATGTCCACGCGGCGGACGGCACCGATCAGCGGATCGCGCGAGGCGGCGGCCAGTTCATGCGCCCCTTCCTCTGGCACAAGCTGAACGAAACTGTATCCCTCCGCCCGGAGCGCGACGATCAGCGAGGAAAGCATCTCCGCCGTGCGCGGTTTGGTGTCGTGTAGGATCAGGATGCCGCGGCCAACATAGTCGATATTCCGAATGGCCCGGGCGCGCACCTGCGCGGCGCTGATCGATTTCCAGTCGTCGGCGCCGAACTCGCAGGAAAGGGTCGCGATGTTGCGCTCTCCGAGCCAGCCGATCAGGGGTTTGCTGTCATTGAGGCCGGGAAAGCGAAAAAAGGGCGCGAGCCTTTCGCGGTCTTCCTCCGGTGCAGCGGCGAGGGCCATTTCAACGGCGGCGAAGCCTTGCCGGATCTGGCGCCGGGCGCTTTCGAGCGTGAAATGGCGGAGATTATTCGGGTGCGACCAGGTATGCGTGCCGATGGTGTGGCCGCGCGCCGCCACCTCGCGCACGAGTTCGGGATGCTTCTGCGCATAGATGCCGACCATGAAGAAGGTCGCCTTCACGCAATGCCGGTCGAGAATATCGAGAATGGAGGGTGTCGTTTCGGGGTTCGGGCCGTCGTCGAAAGTGAGTGCGACCTCTTTGTGTCTCAGCGCCGCCGTGCGGGCATATTGAAGGCCGCCATAGGCCGGGCCGCCTTTCGTCGGGACCGCGACCACGGATGTTTCGGCGGGGCAGGCGGTCTCCGCGCGCGCGGGCAGGTTCGCGCAGAAAAGCGCGGCAAGAATGCCCAATGCAGCAAAAACGGATTTCACCTTTGGCCCCCCACGGACCGGCAATCGTCACGACTGGGCAGTCTAGCGGGGTTGTGACATCCGGCCAGCGCAAGGTGGCAACAGAGTCACCGAAAAGCGACGAGAGTTAACCCGCCGGGTGCCAGCCGGGCTCGGCCATTTCAAAGCCGGCGAACTCGAAACCGGGTGCCACCGTACAGCCGACCAGCGTCCAGAGGCCAAGCGGTTCTGCCGCCTGCCAAACTCTTGCCGGAATGACGAGCTGCGGGCGCTCTCCGGCATCGAGGTTCTGCCCGAGCAACAGCGTTTCCGGCGTCCGGCCTTCCTCGTAGCGCGACAGTGCCAGCGGTCCACCCGCATACCAGTGCCAGATTTCGGCCGCATCGACGCGGTGCCAGTGCGAACGCTCGCCCTCCTTCAACAGGTAATAGATGGCGGTCGAATGGGCGCGATCCCCTGACGGATCGCGAAACGTCTCCACGAAATAGCCGCCTTCGGGGTGCGGCGTCATACCGAGAAGGCCGATGATGGCGTCGGCATCCATGCCGGCGTCGAGAAAGGCCATGTCAGAAATTGTCCTTTCGCTTGCGGGTTTCGGCAAAGACATCGACATCCGGTGCCGCCTGGAGGCCAAGCACGCGGCGCAGGTCCGGGCTCGCCGCACGCAGGAACGGGTTGGTTCTTTTCTCGAGGCCGATTGTCGTCGGCACAGTCCATTCGCCGCGAGATCGTTTTTCGTCGATTTCCTTTGCGCGGGCTGTAAGGGCAGGATTGTCCGGCTCGACGGAAAGGGCGAAGCGGGCATTCGACTGTGTGTATTCGTGCGCGCAGTAGACGACGGTATCGTCCGGCAGCTCCATCAGCTTGCCGAGCGAGGCCCACATCTGCTGTGCCGTGCCCTCGAAGAGACGCCCGCAGCCGAGCGCGAACAGCGTGTCGCCCACAAACGCGACATGTTCCTCGTCGAAGCTGTAGGCGATGTGGCCGCGCGTGTGGCCCGGCACGTCAATCACGCGGGCGCGCGCCGCGCCAAGTTCCACGATGTCGCCTTCGCCGACCGCGCGGTCGATGCCGGGAATGAGATCCTTCTCGCCTTTGGGCCCGATCACCACGCAACCCGTCTTCTCCTTGAGCTCGGCATTGCCGCCCGCATGGTCGAAATGGTGATGCGTGTTCAGAATGTGGGTGAGCATCCATCCCTTTTCCTTGAGGGCCGCGAGGATCGGCTTCACCTCCGGCGTATCGATTGCCGCCGTCGCGCCGGAGACAGGCTCGTGGACGAGATAGCCGTAATTATCGTTCAGACAGGGAAACTGGTGAATTTCAAGCTTTGCCATCTCGTCTCCTCCGGAAATACCGGCTTTTCGGGGCCGTTTGCCCTCCGTTAGTCTCATCCGGTATAGGCTTCGCCCCTAAGGTAGTGATCCCGGGCGCCCGCGTGAACCCGGCCTCGCCGGATTTGCTAGAGTGAACTCCATGCATATGGATGTGATCGATCTGCGCGACTTCTACGGCCGTCCCCTGGGGCGTGTCGCGCAGCACCATATTGCGCGGCGCATCGAGGAGATATGGCCGGATGTGCGCGGGCTCAACGTGCTCGGCCTCGGTTTTGCGACGCCCTATCTCGCCCCCTTCCTGGGAACGGTGCAGCGTGTGATCGGTCTCATGCCGGCGCGGCAGGGTGTCATGCAGTGGCCTGCGGACGCGCGCTGCCTCACCGGGCTTGTCGACGAACGCGAATTGCCCTTGCCCGACGAGAGCATGGACCGGGTGCTGCTTGTGCACGGGCTCGAGGCGAGCGAGTCCATGCGCGTGCTGCTCCGGCAGATATGGCGCGTGCTGGCGCCGGGCGGGCGCGTCATGATCGTCGTCCCGAACCGGCGGGGATTGTGGGCGCGGCGCGAGGCGACGCCCTTCGGCCATGGGCAGCCCTTCTCGCGCAGCCAGATCACCCAGCTCCTGCGCGAATCCATGTTCTCTCCGTCGTGCTGGGAGGCCGCGCTTTTCGTACCTCCCTTCGACTGGCGTCCGCTGTTGCGTTCAGCTCCAGCATGGGAGCGCGCGGGCCATATGCTCTGGCCGCGTTTTTCCGGCGTCATCGTGGTTGAAGCGACGAAGCAGATCTATGCCGCGACACCTCTCCCCGCCGCGCGCAAAGTCGCGTCCCGCGTGCGGGCGATTGCGCCGTTGCCCGCACCCACGCCGGCTCGTGCTGTCATGCCGATGGACGATGAATAGGGTTCAGTCGCGGCGCGAGAGAAGGAAGACGGCGTCGACCGCGAACAGATTTGCCAGCATGCCGGGATCGGAAATACGCCACGCCTTCTCGCCCGTCAGGATGAGCGCATCCTCTATCCCCAGTCCGAGGTCTTGGCAGAGCAAGGCGAAGTCCCGCACCGTGCAAAGATGGATGTTGGGCGTGTCGTACCAGGAGTAGCCGAGCGAGCGTGTTTCCGGCATGCGGCCGTTGAAAAGCAGCTGCAGGCGCACGCGCCAATTGCCGAAATTCGGAAACGAGACAATGACCCGCCGCCCGATGCGCTTCATCTGGCGCAAAACGGCCTTCGGATTCCGCGTCGCCTGGATCGTCTGGCTGAGGATCACATAATCGAAGGCGTCGTCCGGATAGTCCGAGAGGTCGGTGTCGGCGTCGCCCTGCACCACGGCAAGGCCGCGCGCCACGCTTGCGTTCACGCCTTCCTGGCTCAATTCCACGCCGCGTCCGTCGATGTTCTTCTGCGAGCGCAACAGGGCCAGCAAGTCGCCGTCGCCGCAGCCGACATCGAGCACGCGGCTCTCCGGCGCGATCATCTGGGCGATGAGATCGAGGTCTACGCGGCCCGCACTGGGGCCATGTCCGTTGCTCATCCGGCGATGCCCCGCGTGCGCGCTGCGCTGTCGATGAAGCCGCGCAGCGTCGCGAACATTTCCGGCTCCTCCAGCAGGAAGGCGTCGTGGCCCTTGTCTGTCTTGATCTCGACGAAACTCACCTTGGCCGCAACTGCGTTCAGCGCATGCACGATCTGGCGATTGTCCGACGTCGGAAAGAGCCAGTCGCTGGTGAAGGAAACCACGCAGAAGCGTGACGTCGTACCCCGGAACGCGTTGGCGAGCACGCCGCCGTAATCGTCGGCGAGATCGAAATAGTCCATCGCGCGCGTGATGTAGAGATAGGAATTCGCGTCGAAGCGGTCGACGAAGGTCGAGCCCTGATGGCGCAGATAGCTTTCGATCTGGAAGTCGGCATCGAAGCCGTAGGTGATGCTGTCGCGGTCCTGCAGGTTACGGCCGAACTTGCGATGAAGCGCCGCTTCCGACAGATAGGTGATATGCGCGGCCATGCGCGCGACCGCGAGCCCCTTGCCGGGGGTCGTGCCGTGCGAGAGATAGGCGCCTTGCTTCCACTCGGGGTCGGCCATGATGGCCTGGCGGCCGACCTCGTGGAAGGCGATGTTCTGCGCGGAATGGCGTGCGGCGGTCGCAATCGGGATGGCCGAGAAGACACGCTCGGGGTAGGCCGCCGCCCATTGCAGCGCCTGCATGCCGCCCATCGAGCCGCCGATGACGCAGAAAAGGTCACCGATGCCGAGACGGTCGAGCAGCATGGCTTGCGCGCGGACCATGTCGCCGATGGTAATGACAGGGAAGCTCAGCCCATAGGGCCGCCCGGTCGCCGGGTCGATGTCCCTCGGGCCCGTCGTGCCCTGGCAGCCGCCGATCACGTTCTGGCAGACGACAAAGAAGCGGTTTGTGTCGATGGGGCGCCCCGGGCCCACCATGTGCGGCCACCAGCCGGGCTTGCCGGTCAGCGGGTGCGAACTCGCGGCATATTGATCGCCGGTCAGCGCGTGGCAGATCAGGACCACGTTCGACTTGTCCGCGTTCAGCGTGCCATAGGTCTCGTAGGCGATGGTAAACGGGCTCAGATTGACGCCGGAATCGAGGGCAAGCGGCTGCTCGGGGCCGAAGGTCATGGATGCGCGGTGCACCCTGATCCCGCCTTCCTCGAATTCCGCGCTGTCCGGACCGG
>JACIYQ010000340.1 GCA_014359855.1 Parvibaculum sp. | reverse complement strand
AGTCATTGGAATCTTTTCCATTTCTCTCGACGATCTTTCTTCGTTACCGGCCCGGCGCCTGTTCCGGCCGGGCGTTCCTCTCGCATCTGATGAAAATCCCGCCGGGCTCCTCAAGGAGCCGTGACTGGCGGGACTTCGCCCCCAACTGGGGACCCCGATTGTGGGTTAGGGCGGCGCCGCGCGTCAAATGCGATTTCCGCGGGCCCCGCTCCGGGTTCGCTCAAGTGTAGGACTGGAGCGAGGTAACTTCGAGCTGTCCGCGGCGGATTGCATCGATTCCCTCCACGGCGGCGCGGGCGCCCGCGACGGTGGTGTAGTAGGGCACCTTCATCATCAGCGCGGAGCGGCGAAGCGACATCGAATCGGCGAGCGCCTGCGCGCCCTCGGTCGTGTTGAAGACGAGGGCGATCTCGCCGTTCTTGATCGCGTCCACGATATGCGGGCGGCCTTCGAGCACCTTGTTGACGGTGCCGACATCGAGGCCCTGCCCGGTGAGATAGCGCTGCGTGCCGCCGGTCGCGATGAGCTTGAAGCCCATGTCGAGAAGCTTCCTGGCCGGCGCGACGATCTTTTCCTTGTCCGAATCCTTCACCGACACGAAGACGGTGCCCGCGACCGGCACCTTGGAGCCGCCGCCGAGCTGGCTCTTGGCGAAGGCAACCGCGAAGCTCGTGTCGAGGCCCATCACCTCGCCGGTCGAACGCATCTCCGGCCCGAGGATCGTATCGACGCCGGGGAAGCGCGCGAAGGGGAAGACCGCTTCCTTCACCGCGACGCGGCCATGCGCGTCGGGCTTCAGGTCGAACGATGCGAGCGCCGCGCCCGCCATGACCTTTGCCGCGATCTTCGCGATGGGCTCGCCGACCACCTTTGCGACGAAAGGCACGGTGCGCGAGGCGCGCGGGTTCACTTCGAGCACATAGATGGTGCCGTCCTGAATCGCGTATTGCACGTTCATCAACCCGCCGACATTCAGCGCAAGCGCCATGGCGCGCGTCTGCCGTTCGATTTCCTCGATGGTGCCGGCTTTGAGCGAATAGGGGGGGAGCGAGCAGGCGCTGTCGCCCGAATGGACGCCCGCCTCCTCGATATGTTCCATGATGCCGCAGATCACGACGTCCTTGCCGTCGCACAGCGCGTCGACGTCCACCTCGATCGCATCGCGCAGGTAATAGTCGATCAGCACCGGGCTCTTGCCCGACACGATCACCGCCTCGTTGATGTAGCGGTCGAGATGCGCCGCATCGCGCACGATCTCCATGCCGCGTCCGCCAAGCACATAGGAGGGGCGGATGACGACGGGATAGCCGATCCGCTCGGCAATCGCCTTTGCCTCGGCGGCGGAGCGCGCGATGCCGTTTGGCGGCTGCCTGAGGCCGAGCTTTTCGAGCAGCGCGGAGAAGCGGTCGCGGTCCTCGGCAAGGTCGATGGCGTCGGGCGAGGTGCCGAGGATCGGCACGTTCGCGCGTTCGAGATCGTTCGCGAGCTTCAGCGGCGTCTGTCCGCCGAATTGCACGATGACGCCGAGAAGCGCGCCGTTCGACATTTCGAGGTCGATCAGTTCCAGCACGTCTTCGGCGGTGAGCGGCTCGAAATAGAGGCGGTCCGAGGTGTCGTAGTCGGTCGACACGGTTTCCGGGTTGCAGTTCACCATGATGCTTTCGATGCCGACTTCATCGAGCGCGAAGGCGGCATGGCAGCAGCAATAGTCGAATTCGATGCCCTGGCCGATGCGGTTCGGACCGCCGCCCAGGATGATCGCCTTCTTGCGGTCCGAGGGTTCGGCCTCGCAATCGGCACGCCCGTCGAAATCCGTCTCGTAGGTCGAATACATGTAGGGCGTGAGGCTTTCGAACTCGGCGGCGCAGGTGTCGATGCGCTTGTAGACCGGGCGCACGCCCATTTCGCGGCGCGCCTTGCGCACGGCTTCTTCTTCGGAGCCCGCGAGTTCCGCCAGCCGCGCATCGGAAAAGCCCATCGCCTTCAGCGCACGCATTTCCGCCTTCGTCTGCGGCAGACCCTCGGCGCGCACCTGCGCTTCAGCGTCGATGAGGCCCTGCAATTGTTCGATGAACCAGAGGTCGTAGGAGCAGGAGGCTTGTATCTGGTCGTGGCTCATGCCCTCGCGCAGCGCCTGCGCGATCACCAGCAGGCGGTCGGGCGTCGGGCGGCCGAGCGCGGCGCGGATCGCGTTCTTGTCGTCGCCTTCGCCCATGCCGGGCACGGTCACTTCGTTGAGGCCCGTCAGCCCCGTTTCCATGGAGCGCAGCGCCTTCTGCAGGCTCTCCTGGAAGGTGCGGCCGATGGCCATGGCCTCGCCGACGGATTTCATCGCCGTGCCGAGCAGCTTCTCGGCGCCCGCGAATTTCTCGAAGGCGAAGCGCGGGATCTTCGTCACCACATAGTCGATGGTGGGTTCGAAGCTCGCGGGCGTGACCTTGGTGATGTCGTTCTGCAACTCGTCCAGCGTGTAGCCGACGGCGAGCTTCGCAGCGACCTTGGCGATGGGAAAGCCCGTCGCCTTGGAGGCGAGCGCGGAGGAGCGCGACACGCGCGGGTTCATTTCGATGACGACGAGGCGGCCGTCCTTCGGGTTCACGGCGAACTGCACGTTCGACCCGCCGGTCTCGACGCCGATCTCGCGCAGCACGGCGATGCTGGCGTTGCGCATCACCTGGTATTCCTTGTCGGTGAGCGTGAGCGCGGGCGCGACGGTGATCGAGTCGCCAGTATGGACGCCCATCGGGTCGATGTTTTCAATCGAGCAGATGATGATGCAGTTGTCCGCCGTGTCGCGGACGACTTCCATCTCGTATTCCTTCCAGCCGAGCACGCTTTCCTCGACCAGCACCTCGTTGACGGGGCTCGCATCAAGACCGCTTTCGATGATGTCGGCGAATTCCTGGCGGTTATAGGCGATGCCGCCGCCGGTGCCGCCCATGGTGAAGGAGGGGCGGATGATGGCGGGGAGGCCGACAAATTCGAGCGCGTCCAGCGCCTCGTCCATATTATGCGCGACGCGCGAGCGCGGGCTTTCGAGGCCGATGCGGTCCATCGCGTCGCGGAAGAGCTGGCGGTCTTCCGCCATCTCGATCGCTTCGCGTTTCGCGCCGATCATCTCGACGCCGAATTTTTCGAGCACGCCCATATCGGCAAGCGCCAGCGCGGTGTTGAGCGCGGTCTGGCCGCCCATGGTCGGCAGCAGCGCGTCGGGCCGTTCCTTCTCGATGATCTTCGCGACGATTTCCGGCGTGATCGGCTCGATATAGGTCGCGTCGGCGAGCTCCGGGTCGGTCATGATCGTGGCGGGGTTGGAGTTCACCAGCACGATCCGGTAGCCCTCGTCCTTCAGCGCCTTGCAGGCCTGCGTGCCGGAGTAATCGAACTCGCAAGCCTGTCCGATGATGATCGGCCCCGCGCCGATGATCATGATGCTTTTGATGTCTGTACGTTTGGGCATGACTATCGGTTACCGGCGCGAGCTGTAGGAACTGGAGAGAATTCGTGGGGCGAAAAAATTTCATATTGCCACCCCACACCGTCATGGCCCGCTTCATGCGGGCCATCCACGTCTTTCTTTTCGGCGCATGCAGCAAAGTCGTGGATGGCCCGGACAAGCCGGGCCATGACGGCTTTGTTTTGAGACGTCCGCTTCCTCACCATCACTTCCCCTCCTCGATCAGCTTCACGAAGCGCTCGAAGAGGTAGTGGCTGTCCTGCGGGCCAGGCGAGGCTTCGGGGTGGTACTGGACGGAGAAAACGGGCTTGCCCTTGAGGCGCAGCCCGCAATTCGTCCCGTCGAAGAGCGAGACATGCGTTTCCTCGACAGTCGCGGGCATGCTCTCCCGCGCGACCGTGAAGCCGTGGTTCATCGAGGTGATCTCGACCTTGCCGGTCGTGTGGTCCTTCACGGGATGGTTCGCGCCGTGATGGCCCTGATGCATCTTTTCCGTCTTCGCGCCCAGCGCCAGCGCGAGCATCTGGTGCCCCAGACAAATGCCGAAGACGGGCTTGCCGCTGGCGACCAGCTTTTTGATTTCCGGCACGGCATATTCGCCGGTCGCCGCCGGGTCGCCCGGGCCGTTCGACAGGAAGACGCCGTCCGGGTTCATCGCCAATATGTCTTCCGCCTTGGTTTCGGCGGGCACCACCGTCACTTCGCAGCCGGCACTTGTCAGGCAGCGCAGGATGTTGCGCTTGATGCCGTAGTCGATGGCGACGACGCGGTGTTTCAACTCATGTCCCGGCTCGTAGCCGCAGCCCCATTTCCAGCGCGCCTCGTTCCAGCTGTAGCTCTGGCCGCAGGTCACGTCCTTCACGAGGTCGAGGCCGACCATGCCAGGCCAGCCGCGCGCCTTTTCGAGCAGCGCGGGCACGTCGAAATTGCCCGACGGATCATGCGCGATGAGCCCGTCCACAGAGCCCTTCTCGCGGATGCGGCGCGTCAGCGCGCGCGTATCGATGCCGGAAAGGCCGATGATGTGGCGCGCCTTCAGCCAGCCATCGAGATGCCGGGCCGCGCGGTAGTTCGAGGGATTGGTGATGCCGGCGCGGATGACCATGCCACGAACGCCGGAGGAAGAGGCGAGGTTCGAGGTCTCGATGTCCTCGTCGTTCGCGCCCACATTGCCGATATGGGGGAAGGTGAAGGTGATGATCTGGCCGGCATAGGAAGGGTCGGTCAGGATTTCCTGATAGCCCGTGATCGCCGTGTTGAAGCAGACCTCGCCCACCGCTTCGCCCACCGCGCCGACGCCGCGCCCCGGAAGCACCGTGCCATCCTTCAGGACGAGGAGGGCGGTCGGCTTCTCGGTGGCGGTCATGGTCGTTGCTCTCGTTGTCGGCGTCGGGCTGGCAGTATCGGACGAAGATGCGCTCATGCCGACTCCTCCCCGGAACCTTGCGTGACCTTGGACACGCGCCGTTCCGTGGCGGCTTTCGTCGACACCTTCATCGTGGCAACTCCAGGGGAGGAACTTGTCT
>JACIYQ010000034.1 GCA_014359855.1 Parvibaculum sp. | reverse complement strand
GACGGAAAGGCGCTCCCGGCGCGGGAGCCGGCAAGGCTGTGGCGCTACCACAAGCCCGCCGGCCTCGTCACCACGGCAAAGGATCCGGAAGGCCGTACCACCGTGTTCGAGAAGCTGCCGGAAGATATTCCGCGCGTCGTCTCGGTCGGGCGCCTCGACATCAATACCGAGGGCCTGCTGCTTCTCACCAATGACGGCGAGCTGGCGCGCCTTCTCGAACTGCCTTCGACGGGCTGGACGCGGCGCTACCGCGTCCGCGCCTGGGGCCGCATCACCCAGGCCGATCTCGACAAGCTGAAGAACGGCATCACCGTCGAAGGCGTGCGCTACGGTCCGATTGAGGCGGTGATCGACAAGGTGCAGGGATCGAATGTCTGGCTCACGCTCGGCCTCAAGGAAGGCAAGAACCGCGAGGTGAAGCGCGTCCTTTCCGAACTCGGACTGAGCGTCAACCGGCTGATCCGGCTTTCCTTCGGCCCGTTCCAGATCGGCGATCTGGAGCCCGGCGACATCAAGCAGGTGCCGAACCGCGTATTGATGGATCAGCTCGGCGCCCATGCCGAACAATTTGCACCGGCCGAAGTCCGGCCATCCGGGGGACCGGCGGCCGGCAGTTCCGGCGGAAAATGGGCGGGCGGCAAAGCTGTAGCCAAAAAAGCCGGCGACAAGCCATCCGCGAAGCCGGGTGGCACGAAGCCGAAACTGAAAACTTTCCGTGAGAAAAAGGCCGGCACAACCGGCACAAGAAAGGCGCCCCATGCGGATCGTCGGCGGCGCTCTTAGAGGCCGGCCCATCGCGGCGCCGAAAGGCGATCTGGTGCGGCCGACGAGCGACCGCACGCGCGAGGCATTGTTCAACATTCTCGCTCATGCCGATTTCGGCAGCTTCACGCTCGAAGACGCGCGCGTGCTCGATCTCTTCGCGGGCACCGGCGCGCTCGGCATCGAGGCGATCTCGCGCGGCGCCTCCTTCGCCCTCTTCGTGGAAGAACACGCCGAAAGCCGCGCGGCGATCCGCGAGAACCTTGAACATTTGGGCCTCAACGGTCATGCGAAAATCTACAAGCGCGATGCGACGCGGCTCGGGCCGCGCCCCGGCAGCGTCGGTCCCGCCTTCTCGCTCGTCTTCGCCGATCCGCCCTATGGACAGGGTCTCGGCACCGCCGCGCTCCTCTCTGCGCGCGAGGGCGGCTGGCTTGCGCCGCAGGCGCTCTGCGTCGTCGAGGAAAGCGCCATGGCGGATTTCGAAGCGCCCGGCGGTTTCGAGGAACTCGACCGGCGGCGCTACCGCGACACCGAAATCGTTTTCATGAAAGCTGAGTAGAAGGCGCATGCTGATCCCGGGACTTTCGGCCATTGCCAGCCGATACGATGCACTTCTCTGCGATGTCTGGGGCGTGCTGCATAACGGACGCCGGGCCTATCCGGGCGTGCCGGAAGCGCTGGCGAGTTTCCGCGCGAAGGGCGGCCATGTGCTGCTGCTTTCGAACGCGCCTCGGCCGTCCGATGCGCTGCCCGTCATGTTCGAGCAGATGGGCATTCCGCACGATGTCTATGACGGCATTCTGACCTCGGGCGATGCGACGCGCCACTGCCTCGCAAGCCATGAACACGGAACGCGCTGCTATCACATCGGACCGGACCGCGACCTTGCGCTGTTCGACGAGACCGGTGTCGAACGCGTCAGCGAGTCCGATGCCAATTTCATTCTCGTCACCGGCCCCTTCAATGACGAGATCGAGGGCCCGGAAGACTATCGCGAGCAGTTCGAACGGCTCGTCGCGCGCGGCCTCACGCTTATCTGCGCCAATCCCGACATCGTGGTCGAGCGCGGCGACCGCCACATCTATTGCGCGGGAGCGCTCGCGAAGCTCTATGGCGAACTTGGGGGCCAGGTAATCTATTTCGGCAAGCCGCATGGCCCCGTCTACGGCATCGCGCGCCGGCGGCTCGCGGAGTTCGCGGGCAAGCCGGTTCCCGACGCCCGCATTCTTGCCGTTGGCGATGGGCCCCTCACCGATATCAAGGGCGCAAACGATACCGGCATCGACGCCCTCTTCATCACAGGCGGCATCGCGGCGGCCGATTGCGGCCCCGCTCCGGAAGCGCCGGAGGAGGCGCGCGTCGCCCATGTCCTCGAGCGCGCGGGCGTCAGCGCCGTCGGCGCCATGCCGCGCCTCGTCTGGTAACGGCAGAACGCAACGTCACCCTCGTTTCCCGCCCCGTACTTGACGCTGCGGAGCCGATCCGCCATGACCTTGAGCCAAATTTACCCGCCCGGAGCACCGGCCCCCTCTATGCAGATCATCCGTCACCATGAACACATTGCGCCCGGTCTCCGGGGAGCGGTCTATGCGCTCGGCAATTTCGACGGCGTGCATCTCGGCCACCAGCAGGTGATCGGCAAGGCGGCGGCGATTGCGGCGGAGATGGGCGTGCCGCTCGGCGTCCTCGTTTTCGAGCCGCATCCGCAACAGTTCTTCTTTCCCGATCGCCCCTTTTTCCGGCTCACCCCCTTCCGCGCCAAGGCGAGGCTTCTCGACCGCCTCGGCGTCGACATCCTTGCCGCGCTTCCCTTCGACGAAAAAATGTCGCAAAGGCTGGCGCCGGAATTCGTGCACGACGTGCTGATCGACGGCTTCCATGCCGTTCATGTCGTCGCGGGCTACGATTACCGTTTCGGCAAAGGCCGCGCCGGCGATGCGGCGGCGCTTTCCTACATGGGCGAAGTGGAAGGCTTCGGCGTCAGCATCGTCGAGGAAGTTCAGGAAGACGGCGTCACTTTTTCTTCCACGCGCATCCGCGAGCTGCTGGCCAAGGGCGATCCGCGTGGCGCGGCGAAACTCCTCGGCCACTGGTGGACCGTCGAAACGCATATCAAGCAAGGCGACCAGCGCGGCCGGACCATCGGCTTCCCGACCGCGAACCTGCCGCTGGAGGACCATGTCGAGCCGGCGCTCGGCGTCTATGCGGTAAGGATCGAGTTCGAGGATGGGCCCCACAAGGGCGTCTATGACGGCGTTGCCAATGTCGGCCGGCGCCCCACCTTCGACAAGCAGGACGTTCTCCTCGAGGTCCACATCTTCGACTTCGAGGGCGATCTCTATGGCACCCATGCCGCCGTGTCCTTCATCGAATATCTCCGGCCCGAACGGAAATTCGACGGGCTCGACAGCCTCAAGGCGCAGATCGCAAAGGATAGCGAGAGGGCGCGCGAGGTGCTCGCCGCGCTTGGCAAAGGAGCATGAGCGAGCGCCGCGACATGGCCGATTTCATCCGTGGCAACACGGCGCTCCATGAGGCCCCGCTCATTCCGGAAATCCGCCTCCATCTCGCCACGGAAATTGTGCCCATATGGCAAATGACCGAGGAAGAGCTTGAGAAGTCTGGACTTCCTCCGCCTTTCTGGGCTTTTGCTTGGGCGGGAGGCCAGGCGCTGGCCCGTTATATACTGGACAATCCCTCTGTCGTCAGCGGCAAAAGCGTCCTGGATTTCGGAGCCGGTTCGGGGCTAATTGGTATTGCCGCAGCCAAATCCGGCGCAAATTCTGTTCTCTCGGCCGATATCGATGCGTTTGCCATCGAGGCAATCAAATTGAACGCATCCGTCAATGCCGTCGAAGTCGCGGCCACGGTTGATGACCTTGCCGGCGTGGAAAACCGGGGCTGGGACGTCGTTCTCGTCGGGGACATGTGTTATGAGCGCCCGCTGGCGGAACGGATCGAGGCATGGCTCCGCCGCCTTGCCGGCGAAGGCGTCGAGGTGCTGATCGGCGATCCCGGCCGCACCTATCTGCCCAAATCCGGCCTCGAGAAACTCGTCTCCTATGCCGTGAAGACCACCCGCGAGCTTGAGGATACGGACGTCCGCAACACCAGCGTCTGGCGGGTTCTGCCGGGGTGAGCTGTTCAAAATCCGCCAAAGAAGGCTCTTTCCGTGCACATGGGATTGCGCCGTTTGGCTTTGCCTCGGCAGGGCGCTGGTGATAATTCCAAAACAGAACCAACTACAGCCGCTTCAATCTTCCCGAAGGGACCGCCCGATGACCGACCATGTGCTTGTGACCGTCGAAGACGGTGTCCAGATCGTCACCATGAACCGCCCGGACAAGAAGAATGCGCTGACGGCGGAGATGTACAAGGCGCTGGCCGACGCGATCGAGATCGCGGATGCCGATCCAAAAATTCGCGTGACGCTCTATACGGGGTCCGGCGGCTCCTTCACGGCGGGCAACGATCTGGGCGATTTCGCCAAGGCGGGTACGACGCCGGTGGACGCGCAGCCGGCAGAGAAGCCGCATGTGACGCGCTTTCTGGAAAACCTGGCCAATGCGCAAAAGCCCATCGTGGCGGCCGTGAACGGGCTCGCGGTCGGCGTCGGTGTCACCATGCTTCTCCATTGCGATCTCGTCTATGCGGGCGCGAGCGCAACCTTTCAGATGCCTTTCGTCAATCTCGGCCTTGTGCCGGAAGCAGGCTCGACCTTCCTGCTGCAGCGCCAGATCGTCATTCAGAAAGCGGCCGATCTTTTCCTCACCGGCAAGAAACTCGGCGCGGAAAAGGCCGAAGCCATCGGCCTTATCGCCGAGGTCTTCCCGGATAACGAGTTGCCCATCGAGGCCCTCGCCCGCGCCAAAACCCTTGCAGCGAAGGCGCCCAATGCGGTGCGCGCCACCAAGGCGCTGCTGAAAGACAATGACCGCCCCCGCGTCGGCGAAGCGCGCGAAGCCGAGGCCCGCGTATTCGGCGCCCAGCTCCGGTCCGACGAAGTGAAGGAAGCGATCAGCGCCTTCTTTGAAAAGCGCGCGCCGGATTTCTCGAAGTTCGGTTGAGCTCAGTAGGCGAGCGGGCGGCCGCCGACGACGAGGCGGCCAGCCCAGAGGCGCGGCTGGCCGGACTGACCGAAAGTGAGCGGGCGGCGGGCCGAGAGCGGGTTCGCGCCCGCGTGAGGCTGCGGGTCCGAGACCTGGAGGGCGCCGAGGCGGCGTTCCGCCGGGTGGAGTGTCCCCTCCCGGTCCTCGATCAGCAGCGGCAATTTCAGCGCCCTGCCCCAGGCACGCCAACGCGACGAGGCATCCACGCCGTCCTCTCCGGCATAGACGACAAGGTTCCGGGCATCATTGCCAGAGTGGCACAATTCCACCACGGCAACGAAGTTCGCCGCCTGCCGGTCGCAGGGAAGGACGCGCAGCGCCAGGCCGTCGTAAGCCGAAATGGGCTCGGACCACTCGAAGCGGCCCAGCAGGGGCGAACTGTCGTAGGCCGTTACTGCGTCGGTATAGATTGTGGCAAAGCGGATGAAGCCGAAGGCACGCTTGACTGGCCCCGTTGCCTTGACGGCAACGTGCTGCGGCAACAGGAAGGGATCGGCATCAAGCTCGCCGCCACGCCAGATCCGCTTCTGCCGCTTGCGCTGCTTCACACTTTCACCGGATGTCACTCGAGGCTCCTTCACATAACCCGCACAAGCGGAACTCTAGGCTCGCAAGGGTTGGCGCCCTGTTAACGGGAGCCGCCAAATCGGCACATAAACGGGTCTCGCCCGCTCCCACGTCCCGCTTTGGCAAATCCCCGTCTTTGCGGCATTCTCACCGCCCCGCGACGATAGAAAGCCGGCTGCGCCAATGTCCTATGCCTCCCTCCGCGACTTCCTCGACCAGCTCGACGAGACCGGCGACCTCGCGCGGGTAAAGGAACCCGTTTCGACCGTTCTGGAGATGACCGAAATCCAGACGCGTCTCCTCGCCGAGCAAGGGCCCGCCGTTCTCTTCGAGGCGGCGCGGATGGCGGATGGACGGCCATCCTCCATGCCCGTCCTTGTCAATCTCTTCGGCACCGTCGAGCGGGTGGCGCGCGGCGTGACGGCGAATTTCGCGGGCGGCGGCCCCATCGAGCGGACGCGGGCAAAGGATTTGCGCGAAGTCGGCGAGGCGCTCGCTTTCCTGCGCCAGCCCGAACCGCCGGGGGGCTTCCGCGAGGCCGTCTCCATGCTGCCGCTGCTCCGCACCGTCATGGCGATGAAGCCGAAAACCGTCTCCTCCGCCCCCTGCCAGGAGGTGGTGCTGAAGGGGAACGACATCGACCTCACCCAGCTCCCCATCCAGACCTGCTGGCCGGGCGAGCCCGCGCCGCTCATCACCTGGCCGCTCGTCGTCACCAAGGGCCCGAAGGGCGTCAAGGAAGACGACTTCAATCTCGGCATCTACCGCATGCAGGTGCTGGGCAAGGACAAGACGATCATGCGCTGGCTCGCGCATCGCGGCGGCGCGCAACATCATGCGCGCTGGAAGAGCGAGAAGCGCGAGCCGCTTCCCGCCGCCTGCGTCATCGGCGCGGACCCGGGCACCATTCTCGCCGCGGTCACGCCCGTGCCGGACACGCTCAGCGAATATCAGTTCGCGGGTCTCCTGCGTGGCCAGAAGGTCGAGCTTGTCGACTGCAAGACGGTGCCGCTGAAGGTGCCCGCGCATGCCGAGATCGTCATCGAGGGGCATGTCTCGCTCGACGAGTACGAGGACGAAGGCCCCTATGGCGACCACACCGGCTATTACAACTCGGTCGAGAAGTTCCCGGTCTTCACCGTCTCCGCGATCACCATGCGGCGCGACCCGATCTACCTCTCGACCTTCACCGGCCGCCCGCCGGACGAGCCTTCCGTGCTCGGCGAGGCGCTGAACGAGGTCTTCATTCCGCTCCTCCAGCAGCAGTTTCCGGAGATCGTGGATTTCTGGCTGCCGCCCGAAGGCTGCTCCTACCGCATCGCCGTCATCTCGATGAAGAAGGCTTATCCGGGCCACGCCAAGCGTGTGATGATGGGCGCGTGGTCCTATCTGCGCCAGTTCATGTACACGAAATGGCTCATCGTCGTGGACGACGACATCGACGCGCGCGACTGGAAGGACGTCATGTGGGCGATCTCGACGCGCATGGACCCGGTGCGCGACGTGACGCTGATCGAGAACACGCCCATCGACTATCTCGACTTCGCCTCACCGGAAAGCGGGCTCGGCGGCAAGATCGGCCTCGACGCCACGAACAAATGGCCCCCCGAAACGAAGCGCGAATGGGGCCGCCAGATCCGCATGGACGAAGAGGTAATCGAGGCGGTCACGAAGAAATGGTCGAAGCTCGGTCTGCCAGGCACGGGCAAGCCGATCTGGAAGTGACCCCCTGTCTATGCCGACGCGCGCTTATCTCGGGAGATGCGGCTTTTCTGTTTCTTCGGTGCAGGTTCCGGTTTTCCGCTCAACTCGGACACATGCGAAATGACGACAGTGCCCCGCCCGGGAAAGCGCGCCACCAACTCCAGCTCCCCGCCGAGAGCTTCGACATAGCTTCGTGCCGTGGACAAGAGCAAATCGGCCCGTTGCTCGATCCTCGAAACGCCGTCCTGACCGATGTCGAGTTTGCGAGCAAGGCTCGATTGGGTCTGCTTCATCGCCTTGCGGAGATCGCGCAAGCTCATCTCCTCCGCAATCAGGGCAGCCGCACGCGCTTCCACCGCTTCACGGCGATCCGCGGGCAGTTTTTCCATCATTTGCTTGAGCGACTTACCCACTATTTCTTCTCCTTTTTGCCTCTCGCCCGTTTCACGGCCTCGAGATGCCCGTCGAAACGTTTATCGGCTTTGGCAATCAACTGCTTATAGAAGCGCTTCTCGCTCCCCCTTCCCGACTTGTCTCCCGCCACGAGAAGAACGGCCTTCCGCTCGGGGTCGAAGGCGAAGGCTACGCGCCAGACGCCGCCATCCGCATCGAAGCGCAATTCCTTCATGTTGGCGTGCTTCGACGCGTTCAGCGTGTCGACTGCAGGCCGCCCCAGAGCCGGGCCGAACTCCTCAAGGACATGAGCCCTTGCCAGAAGTTCCTCACGGACGCCTTCGGGCAACTCCTCGAATTCCGGCTCGAAATCTTCATGGAATTCAACGTGCCATTTGGCCATTAAAATATGCTTTCAAAAACATATGTTTTCAAGTGCATTTTTTGAAAAACTCAACCGGATGAACCGTTATACTCATCCCGCAAACAGAGTATAACGTCCCGAAAGCCCCCTGGTGTCCCATGATCCCCGTCACAGA
The DNA here is from genome assembly GCA_014359855.1 of Parvibaculum sp. Taxonomy (GTDB): domain Bacteria; phylum Pseudomonadota; class Alphaproteobacteria; order Parvibaculales; family Parvibaculaceae; genus Parvibaculum. Next base: position 1,411 of record JACIYQ010000034.1, on the reverse strand, counting down.
CAGGCTCGCCATCGAAGAGGATGAAATTTCGATCAGTTTCATCCGGGCCGGCGGGCCGGGCGGGCAGAACGTCAACAAGGTGTCGAGCGCCGCGCAACTCCGCTTCGATGCGCGGCATTCGCCGTCGCTTCCCGAGCGCGTGCGCGAAAGGCTGGAGCGGATCGCGGGCACGAAGCTCACCAAGGACGGCGTCATCGTCATCACGGCAAACCGCTTCCGCACGCAGGAAGCGAACCGTCGCGACGCTGTCGACCGCCTTGTCGAGATGATCGCCGCCGCCGCGCATCAGCCGAAATTCCGTGTGCCGACGAAGCCGAGCCGCGCGGCGAAAGCAAAGCGCGTGGAAACGAAAGTAAAGCGCGGCTCGGTGAAGAAGCTCAGGAGCCGCCGTCCTTCCTCGGAGGATTAGCCCTTCGGCTTTGCGAACTCCGCCTCGATGCGGAAGCGCACTTCGTTGCCGACAGCGGTCCACCATTTGCCAAGGCCCCAGTCCGAGCGGTCGAGCGTGCCTTTGGCGGAAAAACCAAGCTTGTCCTCGCCGGTCAGCGGATCGGGCGCCGCGCCGTTGAAAGTCACGGCAAGCGTTACCGGATGCGCGCGGCCCGCCATGGTGAGGTCGCCCGTCACCTCGCCCGCCCCCTCGCCCGTGCGGACAATGTTCTTCGAAACGAAGGTCATATCGGGATGCCGTGCGGCGTCGAACATGTCGTCCGCCGTCAGCATCTTGTCGAGATCGGGCACATTCGTGTCGATACTCGCCGCCTTGATCGTCACTTCCAGCCGGCTTTTCTCCGGCGCGTCCGGTACAGCGTCGAGCACCGCCTCGACCTCGTTGAAGCGCGCGACGAAGCGCGAGAAGCCGAGATGATCAACGTCGAAGAAAATACCCGTGTGCCGGGGGTCCGCACGGATTCAACTTGCCGTGAGTGCCGCCTTCAATGGTCCGGCCTGTTTCGCGTCGAAGGCGACAAGGAGAATGCGCCTCGGTCGGACACCCGCCCAAAGCCTCGCATTCGCCCGCGAGGCCCCCTCCCGCGGCGCGGAAAATCGCTCCGCAGACGCCGCCGCCCGGTGCGAGCTTCTCATTCGCGGCGTTCACGATGGCGTCCACCTCGATCTTCACGATATCGCCGATATGGACCTCGATGACCGGCTCGGATGCCATGTGTGAAATCCCGTGCTAGCTTGCCCCGGCCACAAACGAATCATGCCCGGGCGTGCGAGACAAGCGCGGCTGAGACCTGCAAGAACCGCGGCATTTTGAACCGGAGGAACCAATGGGCTTTTATTCCGCCTCGCTCCCCATTCTCGGCGTTTATGCCGGTCTCAATATTCTCATCAATCTCTTCCTTGCCTATCGCGTCTCCGCGAACCGCGTGCGATCCAAGGTCATGACCGGCACGGGCAGCGA
>JACIYQ010000339.1 GCA_014359855.1 Parvibaculum sp. | reverse complement strand
CTCCTCACGGGCTCGCTCTGGGGCGCGCCGATGTGGGGCACGTGGTGGGAATGGGGCGATGCGCGCCTCGTCTCAATGCTGGTGCTCTTCTTTCTCTATCTCGGTTACATGGCGCTCTGGGCGACCATCGAGGAACCCGTTCGCGCCGCGCGGGCGGCGGCGGTTCTTGCGCTTGTCGGATCGATCAATCTGCCGGTCATCCGCTACTCGGTGGTCTGGTGGAACACGCTGCACCAGCCGGCTTCCGTTTTCCGCATGGACGGGCCGGCCATCGCGCCTTCCATGCTGCTGCCGCTGGGGCTGATGGGCGCGGGCTTCACCCTTCTTTTTGTCACGCTGCTGCTGGTGCGCATGCGTGCCGAGATCCTGCGCCGGCGTGTGCGCAATCTGCGTCTCGCCCAGGCAGGCGCGGCGCAGGAGGCATGAACATGGACGAATTTTTCCATATGGGCGGATATGCCTTCTTCGTCTGGTCTGCCTATGGCGCGGCGGTTCTCGTCACGGTGGCGCTCATCTGGCAAAGCATTGCGGATTACCGGGCGCAGGCGCGGCTCGTCGAAACGCTGGAGAAAGCGGCTGGGGGACGCGTGCGCCGCGCGGCGCACCGCCAAGGCGAAGGGGATCCCTCGTGACTTTCAACGTCCGGCTCGCGGCGCTCATTCCCGTTGCGATCTTCCTGATCCTTGCGGGGCTCTTCTTCGCGGCGATCTATCGCGGCGATCCGTCGCGCGTGCCCTCCGCCTTGATCGGGCGTTATGTGCCCGAGTTCGAACTGCCGCCGGTCGAGGGGCTGGACAGGCCGGGGCTTTCCTCTGCCGATTTCGGCAAGGGCGAGCCCGTTATCGTCAATGTGTGGGCGTCCTGGTGCGTACCCTGCCGGGACGAGATGCCGCTTCTGGTCGAGTTGGGCCGCGTTTCGCAAGCGCCGCTCTTCGGCCTCAACTACAAGGACGATCCGGCGGCGGCGCGGCGCTTCCTCGCGGAACTCGGCAATCCCTTCGCCCGCATCGGCAAGGATGCAACGGGGCGCGCCGCCATAGACTGGGGCGTCTATGGCGTGCCTGAAACCTATATTGTGGATGGAAAGGGGCGCATCGCCCTCAAGCATGTCGGGCCGCTGACGCCCGAGGCGATCGCAGACGAAATCCTGCCGGCGCTCAAGGAGGCGCGCCTTTCCACAAGGGGATAGGCGCGGCCTCCGGCTTGGGCGTCAGGCCTTCTTGCGGCTTGCGGCAGGCTTCTTCGCGGGTGCCTTGCGCGCCGGCTTCTTCCTGGCGGGCGCACGCTTTGCGGTCTTCGGGGCCTCTTCCTCGACCTTCATGCTTTCGATCGCCGAGTTGAGCTGACCGAGGCCCTTCAGGAGATCACCCTGCAGCGTCTTCGGCAGCACGTCGAGCAGCGCCTTTTCGGCAGCGATGGCCTTGGGCATCGCACTCTTGAGCGCGCGGCGCCCGGCAGCGGTGAGGCGAACCGAGTTCGCGCGCGCGTCCTCGGCGGTCCGCTTGCGGGCGAGAAGGCCGTTCTTGATCATGCGGCCGATCATGTCGGCGAGCGTCGAGCGGTCGATGCCCGTCCGGTTCACGAGGTCGGTCTGGCTCAGCCCTTCTTCCTCGTTCACGGCGAAGAGCACGATGAACTGGCGCGGCGTGATCGAGCTCGCGCCCATCTGCTGCGCGAACTGGTCGTAGGCGAATTGCTGGGCGCGGCGCAACAGATGGCTCAGCGAATTCTCGAGATCGAAACTTCCGGTTGGCTTCCTGGCTGCCATTCGTTCGGTCCTCTGGATTATCAGACACCATAAAGTGTCCGGCGCTGGGGGCGGTGTCCTTCCCGGACAGGTCTCCCGGATCGGGGGGAGGATGATGATTGCGCACAGTCGCGGCGTTTGTGTGGCCGTTTTCGGTCTGGCGCCCTATCATCATCATATGCACCCGCATGCCCTACCTATGCAAGAGGCGGAATGCGGGAAAAGCAGAGTTAAAATTATGTGGATAGGTCTGTGCGCGGACATTCCGCCGCCAGCATTCCGGGTGCGGTCATCCGGTTTCTGCTTCCTCACACAGAATATTTCCGCACCGCAACGTAGCTCCGTGGGCGGACCAACAGGTTGAAGCAAGACAATGCAGGACGACAGTAATGGGGGGAATGAAAGGGCCGCCGAGCCGAAGCCGCGGGAGGCGGGCGCGGCCGATGACGTCGCGTTCTCGCGCCGCGTGCCAACGGGAGACAACCTGCCGCGCGACATCTGCGACCGCTGCGGCTTTATCCACTACGTAAACCCCAGGATCGTTGTGGGTTCTGTCGTTCTGCACGAGGGAAAGTTCCTGCTGTGCCGCCGCTCCATCGAGCCGCGCCGGGGCTACTGGACGTTGCCGGCAGGCTTCATGGAACAGGGAGAAACGACGGAAGAAGGCGCGCGCCGGGAAGCGCGGGAAGAGGCCAATGCCGATATCGAGCTGCGCGACGTGCTGGCGATCTACAACATTCCCCGCATCGCCCAGGTCCAGATCATGTATCGGGCTTCCCTCCGGACACCGCATTTTTCACCGGGCGAGGAAAGCCTCGAAGTCGATCTCTTCGGCTGGGACGACATCCCGTGGAACGAACTCGCCTTTCCGAGTGTTTATTGGGCACTGACGCAATTCCGTTCGGTGATGGACAAGGATGCCATCGCGCCCTTCACGAATCCGGAAGGCGAAAACTGAAATCTCTTTCCGCGTCCACCTTCCGCGGGTTGAGCGCAATCCTTCACTGGAAAAACGGAGAGTTTCCCGCCATTGTCTCCCCCATTGCCGATTCCGGGGAGGGACAGATGGCAAATGCGGCGGGTGTAACGCACTGCATGACGGCGGAGGAGCGGCGGGTCATTTTTGCCTCGTCGCTCGGCACTGTTTTCGAGTGGTACGATTTCTACCTCTATGGATCGCTCGCCGCGATCATCTCGGTGCAGTTCTTCTCCGGTGTGAACCCGACCGCCGCCTTCATCTTCGCGCTGCGACGTTGCGAAAAGCGCGCTCGCGAAACGCGGCATTCCTTACGGCAACGCCGCGCTTCCAGACGGTGAAGAGGCGCGCTTCGCGGTCGGCGAAACGGCCATTCCCTCTTTCGATGCGGGCATGGATGCGGACGGGTCGCGGCGCGCGGCTTTCGAGGCGGCGCTGACGCAGGCACTCGCGGATGCGGGCTATCCCGCCGCTGCCGATCCCGATGCCATCAACTATCCGATGGTCGTCGCGATCCTCTTCATCCTCGTGCTCTATGTCACCATGGTCTATGGGCCGATCGCGGCGATGCTGGTCGAGCTTTTCCCGACGCGCATCCGCTACACCTCGATGTCGCTGCCCTATCACATCGGCAATGGCTGGTTCGGCGGCTTCCTGCCGACCGTCTCTTTCGCCATCGTCGCGGCGACGGGCGATATCTATTCGGGGCTCTGGTATCCGGTCATCATCGCGGCCATGACCTTCGTCGTCGGGCTCATCTTCGTGCCCGAGACGAAAGATCGCGAGCTTCACCCGGAAGGAAGCTGACCTATTCGGCGGCTTCCGTTTCGTTCTTCGGCGCGTGTTTCGTGAGCACGGGGATCTGGTCTAATCTGTGCTTCCGTAAACGTTTAATCACTTTTCCTTACTCATGTTGTTATCTCCTCTAGATGTTTTAATTTTTGTCTGTGTCAATTCCTTTTCCTCCTTTGAGTATTTTGTGTCTGTTTTGTTGTTGACTACATCGTATCATGGTATTGATTGAAAGTCAACACGTTTTATAAAATTATTTTATGTAACTGACTCTAG
>JACIYQ010000338.1 GCA_014359855.1 Parvibaculum sp. | reverse complement strand
CACGCCTGCCCCGGCGAAAGCCGGGGTCTTTCTTTCCTGCCTTCCGTGCCACAAAGACGTGGATGGCCCGCATAAAGCGGGCCATGACGGCTTTGGGTTTTGAAAACGGCTCGGCTTTCTGAATTCGGAGCCGATCAGGACATCCGAGTGATCCAGTAAACCCGATTTCGCGGTTCCGAGTCTCGAGTGCTGGCGAACAGGCGTTTCGCTCGCAAAGTCATAGCCTTGAACCAGCCCGGGAAAATTTAAACCGGACAGCAGTGGGCTTGTCCCGGCAACGAGTGCCGGGATGACACTTCTATTTTTGGTGACGGTCAAGCTCGGCAATAACAAATTTGGGGCAAGCGGGGAGGGGCATGAAAGCTTCCGCCACCCGTGCTAAAATCTCCTCAACAATGAAAATGACGGGGCAGGACATCATGGGACGCTACAGGGACACTTACGACGCCTGGAAAAAGGATCCGGAAGGCTTCTGGGCGGAGGCGGCCAGGGAGATCGACTGGTTCAAGCCGGCCGACAAAATCCTTGAAGTCAAGAACGGCCTGTCGCGCTGGTTCGTCGGCGCGGAGACGAATTCCTGCTGGAACGCACTCGACCGCCATGTGAAGGCGGGCCATGGCGCGCGCACCGCGCTCATCTATGACAGCGCCATGCTCGGCCGCGTCAAGAAATTCACTTACGCCGAACTCCTCGACAAGGTCGCGACCTTCGCGGGCGTGCTGCAATCCCATGGAATCACGAAGGGCGACCGCGTCCTCATCTACATGCCGATGGTGCCGCAGGCCGCCGTCGCCATGCTCGCCTGCGCGCGGCTTGGCGCGATCCATTCCGTCGTCTTCGGCGGCTTCGCGGCGAAGGAGCTTGCGACGCGCATCGACGATGCGAAGCCGAAGCTCATCGTCTCGGCGTCCTGCGGGCTCGAGCCCGGCCGCGTCATCGCCTACAAGCCGCTGATGGACAAGGCGATCGGGATGAGCGCCCACAAGGTCTCGGCCACCATCGTCTTCCAGCGCGAGATGGAAAAGGCCGCGCTCGTCGCGGGCCGCGATTTCGACTGGAAGGAGGAGATGGACAAGGCCGACGCCGCGGGCAACAAGCCCGATTGCGTGTCCGTCGCCGCGACCGATCCGCTCTATGTGCTCTACACATCCGGCACCACCGGCAAACCCAAGGGCGTCGTCCGCGACAATGGCGGCCACATGGTGGCGCTGAAATGGTCGATGAAGAATGTCTACGACATAAATCCCGGCGACACTTTCTGGGCGGCGTCGGATGTCGGCTGGGTCGTCGGACATTCCTACATCGTCTACGCGCCGCTCTTCCACGGCTGCACCACCATCCTCTTCGAGGGCAAGCCCGTCGGCACGCCGGACGCCGGCACCTTCTGGCGCGTCATCGCGGATCACGGCGTGAAGGCGCTCTTCACTGCGCCGACCGCTTTCCGCGCCATTCGCAAGGAAGACCCGAAGGCGGAGCTCATCGCCCGTTACGATCTGTCGAAATTCGAGGTGCTCTACCTCGCGGGCGAGCGCGCGGATCCCGACACGATCCAGTGGGCGGAGAGGGCGCTTTCCGGCCGCCCCGTCATCGATCACTGGTGGCAGACGGAGAGCGGCTGGCCGATGGTCTCGAACCCCATGGGGATCGAGCGCCTGCCCGTCAAATACGGTTCGCCCACCGTCGCCCTTCCCGGTTACGACATTCATGTCGTCGACGAACAGTGCAAGCAGGTGGGCCCCAACGTCACCGGCGCCATCGTCGTCAAGCTGCCGCTGCCGCCCGGCTGCCTGCCGGCGCTGTGGGAAAACGAGGCGGGTTTCCGCGAAAGCTATCTCACCGAATTCCCCGGCTACTACAAGACGGCGGATGCGGGCTTCCTCGACGAGGACGGCTATCTCTATGTGATGAGCCGCACCGACGACATCATCAATGTCGCGGGCCATCGCCTCTCCACCGGCGCGATGGAGGAAGTGCTCGCCGAGCATCCGGACGTCGCCGAATGCGCCGTCATCGGCATCGCGGATGCGATGAAGGGGCAGGCGCCGGTCGGCTTCCTCGTTCTCAATGCGGGCGTTTCGCGGCCCACCTCCGAAATCGAGCAGGAAGCGGTGCAGATGATCCGTGAACGGATCGGCCCCGTTGCCGCCTTCAAGAAGGCCATGGTCGTGAAGCGCCTGCCGAAAACGCGCTCGGGCAAGGTGCTGCGCGGCACGATGCGCAAGATCGCCGACGGCGCCGAGTGGACCACGCCCGCCACCATCGACGATCCCGCGATCCTCGACGAGATAAAGGCGGTGCTGGAGAGGGAACTGACGCGGTAGGGGGCGCCGGCCAAAAATAGAAGTGTCGCCCCGGCAAAAGCCGGGAACAACCGGGGCAGGAAGCATCCCAAAATAGAAGTGTCATCCCGGGGTTTGTCCCCGGCAAAGACGAGGTAGGGAGTATTCTCCTTGCCCTTCTCTCCCCCCTCCCGTAACCCGGCCTCCAGTGCTATAACGCCCCCTTCCCGCGACAAGGAGTTCTCTCATGGCATCCGGTTCCCAGCTCAGCGGCAAGGTGGCGATCGTGACCGGCGCGGCAAGCGGCATCGGCCGCGCCATCGCGCATGCCTTCGCCGGCGAGGGCGCGAAAGTCGTTCTCGCCGATATCGAGGAGGAAGCGGGCGAAGCCGTCGCCGCCGAAATTGCCGATCGCGGCGGCGAGGCCCTTTTCCGTTATTGCGATGTCGGCGAGCGGCTCGATGTGCGCAATCTCGTCTGCGCCGCGACCGACGCCTATGACCGCGTCGACATCCTCGTCAACAATGCGGGCGTCGTTTCGAAGGGCGGCGATTTCCTCACGCTCGAGGAAGAAGAGTTCGACCGCGTCATCCGCATCAACCTGAAGGGCCATTTCCTCGTCGGCCAGGCCGTCGCGCAGCGCATGGTCGCGCAGGTGGAGGAGGGCGGCGCCCCCGGCGCCATCATCAACATGTCGTCCATCAATGCCGTCGTCGCGATCCCGGCACAGGCCGCTTATTGCGCATCGAAGGGCGGCATCAAGCAGCTCACGGAGGCGATGGCGCTGTCGCTCGCGCCTCACGGCATCCGCGTGAACGCCATCGGGCCGGGCACGATCCAGACCCCGATGGCCGGCAGCGTCAACGAGAACCCGGGCGCGAACAAGATGCTCATGTCGCGCACGCCGCTCGGCCGCATCGGTCAGCCGGAGGAGATCGCCTCCATCGCCGTCTTCCTCGCCTCCGATGGCGCGAGCTACATGACCGGCCAGACCGTCTATGCCGATGGCGGCCGCCTCTCGCTCAACTACACCGCGCTCCCCCTCGCGAAGAAAAAGGACGGGGATAAAAAGGAATAATCCCCGAAGCCGCCGCGCCCCCGCGCGGCTGCAAAAAATCGCGGGCTGCCCGCGCCGAAGCGGCGGGAAGCGAGAGGTGCGAAGGGGAGGGCGCAAAACCGGGGACAAGTTTTTTCGATCTGTATACGGATGAAAAAATTATCCCCTTTGTGACAGTCTCGTGACATTCCGATGACAGTCGTGCGGGCAGACAAAAAAGGCGCGGTTTCCCGCGCCTTTCGATTTGTGACGGTGAGGCGGGATTAATCCTCGCTTTCGTCCTCGATCTTCACGTCCTTGAGGCTGGCGAAAACGCTGTCCGCGTCGTAACTCTTTTTCTCTTCTTCCTTTTCCGGCTCCGCGATGGTCGCGTGCCGCGGCTCGGGCGCCGTCGTCTCGCTCGCGGGCAGCAGCGTCTCGCCGGTGCCGCCGGCGGCCTTGTCGGCCTTCCGGCGCTCGCGTTCGGCCTTGCGGGCGGCCTTCTGCACCGCCGCGTCGAGTTCGATCTGCGTGCAAAGTCCGAGGGTTACGGGATCGACCGGCTTGATGTTCGGCGAATTCCAGTGGCTGCGGTCGCGCACGGACTGGATCGTCGGCTTCGTCGTGCCGACCAGTTTGGAGACCTGCGCATCCGTCAGTTCCGGGTGGTTGCGGAGCAGCCAGGCGATCGCGTCCGGGCGGTCCTGGCGGCGCGACACGGGCGTGTAGCGCGGCCCCTTGCGGGGCGCGATCGGCGGCAATTTGTATTTGCTTTCAGAGACTTGCAGCCGCAAATCCGGGTCCTGCTGGCAGCGCTCGATCTCGGCGCGGGTCAGCTGGCCGGAGGCGACC
>JACIYQ010000337.1 GCA_014359855.1 Parvibaculum sp. | reverse complement strand
AGAAGGAGGGAGAGTAGGGACCTGGGTCCCGTGTTCTTTGTCATTGCCAGTTCCAGTTATGCGAGAGGAAGCATTCCTGGCTGGCTGGCTCCCCGCGAGGCGGGTCTGGCTGGCTCGGTATCTTCGGTTAAGTGCATCCCGGCGTGCGGCCGGTTCTCCTCACTTGATCAGGATCAGCTTGTTGCTGCTGGTGAGCCGGAGCCGGTAATGCCCGGCCCCGTGGCGAATGACGATTTCGCGGCCCCCCGCGAACAGGTCGGCGCTGTCGATGGCAGGGGTCGTCCCCTCCCGCGTCACGCGGATCGTCCTGTCCGTGGCGGTCATGTCCATAAGTCGTCCACAGGTCTTCCGCCCCCAACCCCGCCAGCCCGTCGGATGAGCTTATCAATGAGAATGACTCGCAGTAGCATGAGCAATTGACGGACGCAACCGCTATTTCTCCATGCAAAAAGTAAGGGCTTTTGCGCGTGACATTTCTGCCGGAGGAGCGAAACCGGAACGAAGGCGCGGGCGGCGCCGGTCCGGCGCCGCCGCAGACGAGGTCAGGCCGTCTGGAAGCCGGCTCTCTCGAAATTCGCTTCCGCGAATTCCCAGTTCACGAGGTTCTCGAGGAAGGCATCGACATAGTCCGGCCGCCGGTTCTGGTAGTCGAGGTAATAGGTGTGCTCCCAGACATCGGTGGTGAGGAGGGGAAGGTCCTTCCCGTCCGCGGTCGGCGTCTCGGCGTTCGGTGTGCCATAGACCTTGAGCTTGCCGTCCTCGCCGATGACGAGCCAGCAATAACCCGAGCCGAACTGGCCGGTGGCCGCTTCCTTGAACGCCTTCTTGAACTTGTCGAAGCTGCCGAAATCCCGCGCGATGCTGTCGGCGAGCGCGCCCGAAGGCTTGCCGCCACCCTTCGGCGACATGGAGCGCCAGTAGAAGTCGTGGTTCCAGACCTGCGCGGCGTTGTTGAAGAGGCTCTTCTTCGATGCATCGCCCGCGAGTTTGCGGATCAGCGGCACGAGTTCGAGACCGGCGAGGTCCGTTCCCTCGATCACCGAGTTCGCCTTGTCGACATAGCCCTTGTGATGCTTGCCGTAGTGGAACGACAGCGTCTCCGCGGAAATGTGCGGTTCGAGAGCGTTCTTCTCGTAAGGAAGGGGAGGGAGTTCCAGCATGACGTCGTTTCCTTTTCCGTGAGTCCCGCCTCCCCCGTCACTTCGACCGGCAGGCCTCCGGTTTCAAGGCCCGCGTCACGGCTTTTCCTGGATAAGGGGTGGAAAAATACGAGGAAAAGCGGAGGAACTCTCGCCTTGCAACGCATGGGTGCGATCACCACATATTTCCACGAAGCGGTGCCGCCTGGCGGGCCGCAAATGGCAAAGTCGCCTGGATGCGGGACTTTGGGACATGACACGCGTGATGCAGTTCAACAGCCCCTTTCTGCTGGGCTTCGATGCGCTGGAGCGGATGCTCGAAAGAGCCGCGAAGGCGTCCGACGGGTACCCGCCCTACAATGTCGAGCAATTGCCGGCGGCCGAGGGCGAGGCGCTCCGGATCACGCTGGCAGTCGCCGGTTTCTCCCGTGAAGAGCTGTCCGTCACGGTCGAGGAAAACCATCTCGTCATTCGCGGCCGGCAGCTCGAGGAGGAAGAGCGAACCTATCTTCACCGCGGCATCGCCGCACGCCAGTTCCAGCGCTCCTTTGTGCTGGCTGACGGCATCGAGGTGAAGGGCGCGCGCCTAGAGAACGGTCTTCTTGTGATCGATCTCGAAAAGCCGGAACCCGCGCGCACGCTGCGCACGATCGAGATCGCGGAAGACGAGCCCGCAGTTCCCGCACGCCGCGTGACGCGCGATGCGGCCCGCTCCCCGGCGACCGAGTGAGCCCTTCGCTTCCTTGAGCAAGGAAGGGCTGGAAAGGAGAAGAACAATGCAGAACGAATCCGATTTCGATGCCGCAGGCGACGAAAAGACCGGCTGGGGCGTGAGCGACTTCCGCAAGCTGACGCCGGAAATGTTCGCACAGGCAGGTATGCCGAACATCGTTTATGTGCGCGAGATCTTCGCCGGCGAACTGGCGGGTGAGCTCGGCTCCGAACTCGACGTTCCTGCCGACACGCGCCTCTATTCGGTGCATGCCGCGAATGGCCAGCGCATGGCCGTGCTCGACGACCGCGACGCCGCCTTTGCGGGCGCGCGCCAGTACGATCTCGAGCCGCAAAGCGTGCACTGAACGCACGGCGAAAGCCGATAAAGACAAAGCCTCGCGCTTTCGCAAGCGCGGGGCATTTTGTTTTTCAGGTCCAGAAGATCAGGCGGCTTTCCGGACCTTCATATCCACCTGCAATCCGGCAGCGGTCGCCATATTGACGAGAGTATCGAGGCTGAACAGGTCGATCTTGCCGCGAACCAGATCGGAAACGCGCGGCTGGGTGATGCCGAACATCTTTGCCGCATCTTTCTGCGTGAGCTTTTCGCGTTTCATGAATTTGAGAAGGCCGACCATCAGCGAGGCGCGGAGTTTCATGTTTTCGCGCTCGGCTGGAACATCCTCGATGGCATCGAAAATATTCGCGAATCCCGGATCCTTTGCCTTGGTCATTTTCCGAACTCCTTTACCAGATACTTGTACCGCCGGGTGGCCAGTTCAAGATCGCCGCGAGCCGTCTTCTGGCTTTTCTTCCCGAAGCAATGCAACACGTAAATCGCATCTTCGAATTTAGCGACATAGATCACCCGAAAGGCCTCCTTGTCGTCGCGCACCCGGATTTCGCGGACGCCCCGGCCTATTGCGGTCATTGGCTTCCAGTCCGGCGGGTCTTCGCCAGCCTGGACAAGGGAAAGCGCCAAACCCGCCCGTCTGCGCGCCGTCGCCGGAAAGGACCTCAGATCGTCCAGCGAGGTGCCGCAGAATTTCAGGGGCTTCCCGTTCATGGTTGAATATACAAAATTTTATATATTTCCGCAAGGGGCATGAGTTATAGAAACGATGTCCTATAACTCATCGCCATCTCATCCCTACTCTGTCTTTGCCGGGGCGAGCCTCGCAAAGACGAATTGGAGGATGGTTCAGGTGCAGAGGACACCTCGGGGCTCACTCCCAACCGAGATTTTTGAGTTCCCGATTTATTTCTAGAACCCGAGGGTCATCATGCGCGACACCCTGATCGTACAGAGTCATCTTTTTATCCGAAAGCTCTGCTATGCGTGCCCGCACGGGGGCTGCTTTTTTTGCGTGAGCATCGGCAAAGGCGATTACCACAAAGGCACCAATAAGCGTGACCGCAACCACACCAATCGCGTAAGGCCAATAGTCACTGAAGAAGGTAAGAAACAAAAATAAGGCAATAACACTAGCGACTAGTGAAAGTAGGCCCCAAAGTGCTCTCCTCACTGCGACCGCCCCAAAAAGGAGAACCGCTGCAATGATTCCTAGCAGGACAATGACCCAAATCATTTAGGTCTCCAGCAGCGGATGTCTGTCTACGCCGCGTTCGTTGCCGCCGGTTCGGTGAGAATGGCGAAAAGGGCGGAGGCGTCTTCCGAGGCGCGCAGCTTCTCGACCACGGACGGATTGCGCAGGAGCCGCGAGATGCGGGCGAGCGCTTTCAGGTGGTCGGCGCCGGCGCCTTCCGGCGCGAGCAGCAGGAAGATGAGGTCGACCGGCTGGTCGTCCACGGACTCGAAATCGACCGGCGTGTCGAGCCGCGCGAAAAGACCATGCAGACGGTCGATATCCGGCAGCTTGCCATGCGGGATGGCGATGCCCTGGCCGACGCCCGTCGAGCCGAGGCGTTCGCGTTCGAGCAGGGTTTCGAAGATTGCCCGCTCGGAGAGCCCGGTCACCTTGGCAGCGCGCTCGGAAAGCTCCTGCAGCGCCTGCTTTTTGCTGGTGACTTTCAGATGGGCGATGACGCCCTCCGGCTGCACCAGATCTTCAAGCTCCATAATCCGAATCCTGTTCTGCGAAGCCGCCAGGCGCACGGGGATTTCCCGCGTCTCCGACTGGGGCTTGCCCGGAACGGCGCGGCTGCTGCCGGGCCGGGGTTTCGCCGTCAGAGTTTCAAGCCTTTTGAGCATCGCGGCCTGTGTCGATCCAGCCGATATTCCCATCAGGGCGGCGATAGACGAGGTTGAGACCGCCGCTACCGCCATTCCGGAAAACAACGAAAGGCGCGTCGCTCAGATCCATTTGCATCACGGCATCGCCCACGCTGAGCACGGGGATGGAGGTCGTGCCTTCCGCGATGATGACGGGCTGTGCATCTTCGGCCATCTCCTCGTGCTCGTCGCCGGCTTCGATGACGAAGGAGGGGTAGGCTTCGGCCGGAAGGGCGGCCTTGTTGTTGTTATTGTGATTCTTCAGCCGGCGCTTGTAACGGCGCAGGCGCTTTTCAAGCCGCTCCAGCGCGGCATCGAAAGAGGCATAGACCTCCGTCGCAATGCCCTGCGCATTGACGCGCAGGCCCGAGCTCAGAT
>JACIYQ010000336.1 GCA_014359855.1 Parvibaculum sp. | reverse complement strand
TTTGCTCCGATTTCCGGCATCATTGGCCGCTCCTCGGTGACGGAAGGCGCGCTGGTCACGGCAAATCAGGCGACGGAACTCGCCACCGTGACGCAGCTTGATCCCATTTACGTCGATCTCACCCAATCCGCGGCGGACCTGCTCAGGATGAAACGGGCGATGGCCGAGGGCCGCATCCAGGGTGCGAAGGACGGCAAAGCGCCTGTGACGCTGAAGCTCGAGGGCAGCGAAGAGCAATATGGCGGTACCGGCGAGCTCCAGTTCTCCGGCGTCACCGTCGCGCCGGACACGAGCATGGTTCAGTTGCGTGCGATCTTCCCCAACCCCAATGCCGAGCTTCTGCCTGGCCTTTTCGTGAGGGCCATCGTGAACCAGGGCGTGCTCGAAAACGCGATCCTCGTGCCGCAGCAGGGCGTATCGCGGACGCCGGATGGACAGGCGCAGGTCTGGCTCGTCGGTGAGGACGGCAAGGTGATGCAGAAATCCGTCACCGCGCTGCGTGCCATCGGCGACAAGTGGCTCATAACCGAAGGCCTTGTGGCGGGCGACCGTGTCGTGGTCGCGGGCGTGCAGAAGCTGCGGCCGGGCACCGAAGTCCATGCGGTTGAAGCCGGTGAAGACGCGCAACAACCCGCCGGCGCACCGCAGCAGCAGGGCGGGAAGCCCTGAGGCACAGGCGGCAGAGGCGCGATTCAGGTTCAATGAGGCATTAGTTCAACATGGCGAATTTCTTTATCGACCGTCCCGTCTTCGCCTGGGTCATTGCCATCGCCATTATGCTGGCGGGCACTCTTTCGATCATGCAGTTGCCGATCGAGCAGTATCCGCCGATCGCGCCGGCCTCTGTGACCGTTACCGGAACCTTTCCGGGTGCATCCGCGCGAACGGTCGAGAATACCGTGACGCAGGTCATCGAACAGAAGATGAATGGCATCGACCATCTGCGTTACATGTCGTCGACCAGCGACTCGTCCGGCTCGGGCACGGTGACACTTACGTTCGAACCCGAGGCCGATCCGGACATTGCCCAGGTGCAGGTCCAGAACAAGCTGCAATCGGCGCTGCCTCTCTTGCCGCAGGAAGTGCAGCAACAGGGTGTGACGGTCGCCAAATCGGCCAGAAGTTTTCTCATGGTTATTGCGTTCATTTCGGTGGACGGCCGAACCAGCGAAACCGAGATTGCCGACTACGTCGCATCGCACGTCCAGGATCCGATAAGCCGCGTGAATGGCGTGGGCGAGATTCAGCTTTTCGGGCCGCAGCACGCCATGCGTATCTGGATCGATCCGCAAAAATTGCAGAGCTACGGAATTTCGATATCGGACATTACCGCGGCAATAAGCGCGCAGAACGCAGAAGTATCGGCAGGACAGCTCGGCGCCCGCCCGGCGGTGGGAGGCCAGCAGCTCAACGCCACTGTGATGGCGCAGACACGCCTTGAAACGCCGGCTCAGTTCGAAAACATCCTGCTCCGGGTCAATGAGGATGGATCGCAGGTGCGTCTCAAGGATGTGGCTCGTGTCGAACTCGGCGCCGAAAACTATCGGAACATCGGACGTTATAACGGCGATCCGGCGTCGGGCATTGCCATCCGGCTCGCATCCGGGGCGAACGCGCTCGACACGGCGGACGCGGTCCGCGCGAAGATTGCCGAACTCGAACCCTTCTTTCCCGAGGGGTTAAAGGTCGTCATTCCGTATGACACGACTCCCTTCGTCCGCCTCTCGATCGATGAAGTAATCAAGACGCTCGCGGAGGCGATCGTGCTCGTCATTCTCGTGATGTATCTGTTCCTCCAGAACGTCCGGGCGACGTTCATTCCCGCCATCGCCGTCCCCGTCGTTCTTCTCGGCACGTTCGGCATCCTTTCGGCATTCGGCTTCACGATCAACACGCTCACCATGTTCGGCATGGTGCTGGCGATCGGTCTGCTCGTGGACGACGCGATCGTGGTGGTGGAAAATGTCGAGCGTGTCATGAGCGAGGAGGGACTGTCGCCGCGGGAGGCAACACGAAAATCAATGGGCCAGATCACCGGGGCGCTTGTCGGCATCGGCCTGGTGCTGAGCGCCGTTCTTGTTCCGATGGCCTTTTTTTCCGGCTCGACGGGCGCGATCTATCGGCAGTTCTCGCTGACGATCGTGTCGGCTATGGCGCTGTCGGTGATCGTTGCTCTTGTTCTGACGCCCGCGCTTTGTGCGACGATTCTGAAGCCGGTAAAGAACCACGGCGAGGAGAAACGAGGTTTCTTCGGCTGGTTCAACCGTATGTTCGACCGGGGCGGACGCTCATACGATACGGGTGTGCGCCGCTTTCTCGCCGGCCCGGTACGTTATATGGCTATCTATGTCGTTATCATCGCCGTTCTCGGCGCGCTGTTCCTGCGCATCCCGACATCCTTTCTGCCGGACGAGGACCAGGGCTTCATGATGACTCTGGTTACGGCGCCGGCGGGAGCGTCGGCGGAGCGCACACGCGAGTCCATGAAGCTCGTGGAGGATTACTTCCTGAATCAGGAAAAGGATTCCGTGCAGGGGCTGTTTTCTGTCGTGGGATTCAGCCTCGCCGGCGCGGGCCAGAATTCGGCGATGGCCTTCATCAACCTGAAACCCTTCGACGAGCGCGGAACCGACGCGACAAGCGCCTTCAGCGTTGCGCAGCGTGCCATGGCATATTTCAGCACCATGAAGGATGTGATGGCGTTCGCCATCATTCCGCCAGCGATCACGGAACTGGGCACCGCTTCGGGGTTCGACATGCAACTCGTCGACCGGGCGGGGATCGGCCATGACAAGCTCATGCAGGCGCGCAACCAGCTTCTCGGCCTTGCGGCGCAAAATCCGAAGCTCGTGGGTGTGCGTCCGAACGGACTGGACGACATGCCCGAGTTCCGCGTCGATGTGGATCAGGAGAAGGCGGCGGCGCTCGGTCTCGCTCTTTCCGACATCAACAACACGCTGTCGGCAGCCTGGGGTTCGAGCTACGTCAACGACTTCATCGACCAGGGACGCGTCAAGAAAGTCTACCTCCAGGCCGACGCCCCTTTCCGGATGTTGCCGGAGGACATCTTCAAGCTCCATGTACGCAATGCGAATGGCGAGATGGTGCCTTTCTCCGCCTTCGCGACCACGCATTGGACATACGGATCGCCACGCCTCGAGCGCTTCAACGGTTCCTCCTCGCGTCAGATACAGGGGGCGGCGGCGCCGGGCGTGAGTTCTGGCGACGCAATGACCGAGATGGAAAATCTGATGGCGCAATTGCCGGAAGGCGTCGGCTATGAGTGGACGGGATTGTCCTATGAAGAACGTCAGGCGGGCGCGCAGGCGCCGGCTCTCTATGCGCTTTCGCTTCTGTTCGTGTTCCTCTGCCTGGCCGCGCTCTACGAGAG
>JACIYQ010000335.1 GCA_014359855.1 Parvibaculum sp. | reverse complement strand
GGCCGGGCTTTGCGGTCTATACGCTTGCCGGCGACCCGCAGACGAGCGTCGCCGTGGCGCTTCACGCAGACAGCGATACGCAGGCCGGCATCTATCTCTGGCACGAAGAAGCCTGGGCGCGCTTCACGCAGCGCCTTGCGCTTGTCGAGGGCGGCATGCTCGCCGTCATCGCGGCCTTCGCCGTCTACATGGCCGCGCTCGGCATCCTGACCCGCGTGGCGGCCGCGCAGGCGACGGCGGCCCTGCTCGGTGCGGGCTTCCTCGTTCTCCTCGGCGAGTTCGGTTATCTCGCCTCGATCCTGTCGCTCGGCCCCTGGGGGGACCTTGTCGTGCGGACCATCGCGCTGACGCTCTTTGCCTCCGCCGTTTTCATGCTGGAGCGGTTCTTCCTCGACAGCGAACGCCATTCCGCATCCCTTGCCCGCGCGACGCGGATGCTCGGCTATGTGGTGCTGGCGGGCATTCCTCTCGCCTTCATCGGCGTGTCGATGGCCGCGCTCTTCGTGCGCGTCTTCCTTGCCGTCGCGCTTCTCGGCGGCGCGCCGCTTGTCGTCATGGCGGCGTTGCGAGGTGTGCGCCCGGCGCAGCTTCTGATCCCCGGCGCCGCGCTTTTCGGCCTTGCGGGGCTTCTCGGCGCCCTTCACGCCATGGGCTGGGCGGGGAGCACCTTTGCCGGTACGGCCCTCACCGGCGGCGTCTTCACGACGGCACTCACGCTCTTTGCCTTTGCTGCCGCCTATCACGCGCAAGGCGGCCGCCGCCGCACCGATATCGGCACGCTGAGGAGCGAACAGCGCCATGCCTTCGCGCTCACCGGCGCGCGCATGGGCGTCTGGGACTGGGATATCGCGAACGACAGGCTCTACGTGTCGCCCTCCGTGGAGGCGATGCTCGGCCTCGACGCCGGAACGCTCGACGGCAATGAGGTTGCGTGGCGCGAGCACATGCATCCCGCCGACCGCGAAACCTATCGCACCGCGCTCAACGCCTATATCGGCCGCGGTAATGTTTCCTTCTCGCTCGAATTCCGCATGCGGCATTCGGACGGCGTCTTCCGCTGGGTCGCGCTTTCGGCAAGCTGCGTTGCGGGCCCGGAGAATTTCGCGACGCGCTGCATCGGCACGGTGCGGGACGTTTCGGCGCAGAAGCTCTCCGAAGAGAGGCTGATGCATGACAGCGTGCATGACAGTCTGACGGGTCTGCCGAACCGCGCTCTCTTCATGGACCGCATGTCGCGCGCGATCCGCCGCCGTGGCTTGCTCGAACGCCCGCGCGCCGCGCTTTTGATGATCGACCTCGACCGCTTCAAGATCGTGAACGACAGTATCGGCCATTCCGGCGGCGATGCGCTGCTGATTGCGATTGCGCGGCGCCTTGAATCGCTCATCACCCAGGACGATACCGTGGCGCGGATCGGCGGCGACGCCTTCGCCGTGCTGCTGACGGCGCGAACGGCGCGCGACGATGCGGTCGCCTTCGCGGAGCAGGCGAGCGAGTTCCTGCGCCAGCCGATCGAGGTCGCCGGGCACGAAATCTATCCGACTTGTTCCGTGGGTGTCGCGATCTGCGAGGACGCACATGAGCATCCCGAAGAACTGCTGACGGAAGCCGAAATCGCGATGTATCACGCCAAGCGCACCGGCAAGGCGCGGATCGAACTTTTCGAACCGGGCATGCGGGTGGAGGCGGATGACAGCCTGACGCGGGAAACCGATCTCCGCCATGCGATAGAACGCAAGGAACTCGAAGTTTATTACCAGCCGATCATGTCGCTGACCGACGGTTCGGTGCGCGGCTTCGAGGCGCTGATCCGCTGGAACCATCCGAAGGACGGCTTGCTCACGCCCGATAATTTCGTGCCGCTGGCGGAGGAACTCGGCGTCATCACCGAGATCGGCCGTTTCGCGTTGCGCGCGGCAAGCGAGGAACTTGCGACCTGGCAGAAACTGTTCCCGATGGAGCGCCCTCTCACGGTGAGCGTCAACGTGTCGAGCCGCCAGCTTCTCCGTCACGATCTCATCGACGATGTGAAGCGCGTGCTGAACCGCATCGACATCGAGCGCGGAACGCTGAAACTCGAAGTGACGGAATCGCTCGTCATGGAGAATCCGGAATTCGCGGCCAACATGCTCGGCCGTCTGAAGGCGCTTGGCGCCGGTCTCTCGCTCGACGATTTCGGCACCGGCTATTCGAGCCTGAGCTACCTGCAACGCTTTCCCTTCGACACGCTGAAGGTCGACCGCTCATTCGTCGCCGGCATGTCGGCGGACCGCGAAACCCCGCTCATCATCCGTTCCATGGTGTCGCTTGCGCACGACCTCGGCATGGAGGTTGTGGCGGAAGGAACGGAGAGCGAAACGCAAGCGGCCGACCTTGCCGCGATGGGTTGCGATTACGGCCAGGGCTATTATTTCGGCCAGCCGATGCGGGCGGCCGAGGCACTGGATTTCATTGCGCACTACTGGAACAGATAGGGACGTCGCTTCCGGAAATAAACAAACATGTCACCCTCGGGGCAATATTTGAGTCAGGCGTGGCCCGCCTCGCCCGAGAGCAGCGAGAGATTGATGCCGAGCTTCGCGAGCGCCGAGTGATACTTCGCCTCGAGATTGAGCCCGAACAGAAGCTCGGGATCCGGATCGCAATGCAGCCAGCCATTCGCCTGGATCTCCGCATCGAGCTGGCCGGGCGCCCAACCCGCATAACCGAGCGCGAGCAATGCGCGGCTCGGTCCGCATCCGGTCGCCATGGCGCGCAGGATATCGACGCTCGCGGTCAGCCCGACATTCTCGTCGACGGGCAACGTCGATTCTTCCGAGAAGTAATCCTGCGTGTGGAGTACGAAGCCGCGGCCCATCTCGACCGGGCCGCCCGCGAGTACCGGACAGGCGATCTCTTTCGGCAGGCGCGTGCCGGGAACCTGGATCGACAGCCGGTCGAGCAGGTCCGGGAAGGTGATGTTGTCGGCCGGCTTGTTCACGACAATGCCCATGGCGCCATCGGGATTATGGACGCACATATAGATGACCGTGCGGTCGAAACGGTCGTCGCCGATCGACGGCATCGCGATCAGCATCTTGCCCTCGAGAAAGCCGTCATCCTTGGGGCGATAGCTCAAATCCGCCGACATAGGGCTCATGACAGAACTGCCTCCACGCCGATAGGGCACACATGGGGGTGCGCGACTTCCCGAAATCCTGCACTCTTGCGCGGCGCTTGTCACGCCTCGTCGAGGGGGCTTTCCGTCACAGCTATTTGTGCAGCGCGTGAGCGCCGCGCAATGCTAGTTTCGCGGCAGGACGGCATTGCGGCGCAAGGGCGCCGGACATTACGGGATGAAAATCGATGGGAGCGGCACGCCGCTTCGGTTTTTTGCTTCTGGCGGGCATTGCATGGCTTGCCGCCGCGCCGCTCGCAGCCGCGCCGGACGAGGGCGTGCGGGGGCTCGAACTCCTTGCGGCGCGAGTCGAACATGACGGTGCCCCCTTTCTGGCGGGCATCGACCTGCGCCTTGGCGAGGGCTGGAAGACCTATTGGAAGAAGCCGGGCGATTCGGGCATTCCGCCCGTCTTCGACTGGTCGGCCTCCGAAAACGTCGCCGCCGTCGAACTGCGCTGGCCGGCGCCCGAACGCTTCGATGCGCCGGGCGACATCACCTATGGCTATGAGGGGGGCGTGGTCTGGCCGCTGCGCGTGGTGCCGGAGGACGCATCGCGCGCCGTGACGCTGCGCCTTTCGATGTTCTACGGCATCTGCTCCGATATCTGCGTGCCGCGCGAGGCAAATCTCGAACTGACGGTGCCGCCCGGGGCGGAGATCGAGGATAGTCCCGCGGCATCGCGTCTCCGCGCCGCGCTCGGCCGCGTACCCGTGCCGCCGGCCGATCCCGGCATGCTCGATATCCGCTGGCGCGAGGCCTCGGCGCCGGCGCTCGAAGTGAGCCTGTCGGGCTGCGGAAAGGGCTGCACGCCGCCCATGCTCATTGTGGATGGGCCGAAGAACATCTGGTTCGGTACGCCGCGCGTGAAACGGGACGGCGATGTCGTGCGTTACGTCATGGAGGTGGAGGTGTTGTCGCCCGCCATGCTGGAAGGCGTGGAACTGGATTTCATCCTGTCGGGCCCCGATACCGCCTATGTGATCCGCAAGACAATGTGACCCGCGCCGGACTGGCAAGGGAAGGCATTTGAGGCTTTAATGCCGCCAACATCGCGCGCCGCGGCGGCGCGCCGCAGATCAGGAGGAAGCTCATATGGCCATCAACGTGGGTGACAGGATTCCCGAAGCAACCCTTATGAAGATGACGGACAAGGGCCCCCAGCCGGTGAAGACCGGCGAGCTCTTCAAGGGCCGCAAGGTGGTGGTGTTCGCGCTTCCCGGCGCCTTCACGCCGACCTGCTCGAACCAGCACCTGCCGGGCTTCATCAAGTCCTCGGGTGACATCAAGGGCAAGGGCGTGGACGAAATCGTCTGCCTGTCGGTCAACGATGCCTTCGTCATGGACGCCTGGGGCAAGCAGCAGGGCGCGGGCAGCGACGTGACGATGCTCGGCGACGGCAACGGCGATTTCACGAAGGCGCTCTGCCTCGACTTCGACGGTTCGGGCTTCGGCATGGGTACGCGGTCGCTGCGCTACTCGATGCTCGTCGACGATGGCGTGGTGAAGAGCCTCAACAAGGAGCCGAATCCCGGCGAGGCCAAGGTCTCCGGCGCCGAGACCATGCTGCAGCAGCTGAGCTGACGAAGGATCGCCTTTCTTCGGCTTTATCCGTCACGTCACGGCCCGGCTTGTCCGGGCCGTCCACGTCTTGGCCGAATTTCCGCAAAGTAAAGACGTGGATGGCCCGCATGAAGCGGGCCATGACGCCGGTATTTGTAGGGAGCACCTCTCGGCGACTATTTCTGCTTCGAGAGGTAGGGCGCCATGCCCTGGCGCGCGAGGGCGTCGGCGCGGTCGTTCTCCGGATGGTCGGAATGGCCCTTCACCCAGTGCCACGACACCTCATGACGCTCGATCGCGGTTTCGAGACGCTGCCAGAGTTCGGCATTCTTCACCGGCTTTTTCTGGGCGTTCTTCCAGCCGTTCTTTTTCCAGCCGTGAATCCACTTGGTGATGCCGTCCTTCACATAGGTGGAATCGGTGTGGACGCGCACCTTCACGCCGCGCTTCAG
>JACIYQ010000334.1 GCA_014359855.1 Parvibaculum sp. | reverse complement strand
ATGATGGACACGGTGGGCAACAAGGTCGCTCGCGCCGAGATTGCCATGATCAAGGTGGCGGCGCCGAACATCGCCCTCAAGGTGATCGACGATGCGATCCAGGCGCATGGCGGCGGCGGCGTGACGACCGATTTCGGTCTCGCGAAGATGTATTCCGGCATGCGGACGCTCCGCCTCGCGGACGGTCCCGACGAAGTGCACGCCCGCACCATCGCCAAGCTCGAGTTCAAGAAATACTCGAACCGGGTGCGTGCCGCGGCGGAGTAAGGCAGACAAGACGAAACGGCGGCCGGTTCTCTCGGGGACCGGCCGTTTCATTGCGGCGGCGAAAAAAGACGGAAACGCTCATGGGCATCGCAACCGGCATGAAGATGTACAACGCGCAGCTTTCGCCCTATGCGACGCGCTGCCGGATGGCCATCTACGCGAAGGACCTCGACGTCGAGTTTCTTGACATGCCGGACCCGGACCTGGAGCAGGAGTTCCACCGCGTCGCGCCGATGGGCAAGGTGCCGGTCCTGATCGATGGCGACGTGATCGTGCCAGAATCGGAAACGATCTGCGAGTATCTGGAAGACAAGGGCCTCGGGTGGCTGCTGCGGCCCACGGATGCTGCATCCGCCTGCGGCTCTTCGGCCGGATCGGCGACCTCTATGTGATGGAGCCGATGGGGGAGCTTTTCGAGCAGATCAATCCGGCAGGCCGCGACCCGAAGCTGGTCGCGCGCGAACTCGGCGAACTCCAGAAGGCAATGGGCTGGCTTGAAGCCTATCTGACGGGCGACGACCATGCCGTCGGCAGCAGCCTGACGCTCGCCGACTGCGAGCTGGTGCCGGTGCTTTTTTTCTTCCACCAGATGGGGCCGATGTTCGGCAGCGTTAACCCGCTGCAGCAGTTCCCGAAAGCCGACGCATATTACAAGGGAATCGCGAAAGAGCCGGCGGCGGAAAAAGTGCTTGCCGAACTCGATATCGCTCTCCGCCGCATGACGGCAGGTTGACGTCAGCCCGCGGCAACATCTGACAGCATCGTTTTCCCGGCTTCTTCGGCAAACGGCCGCTGAGGCACTTCGCAATAGGGAAATTTCGGCAGCGTCACGGTCACGCATGTGCCCGCGCCGGGTTCGCTTTCGATCGCCATGCGCCCCCCGTGAAGCTCCGCGAGCGAGCGCACGAGCGCGAGGCCGAGGCCGGTTCCCTGCTTGGCAAGCGCCGCATCGGTTGTCACTTGTTCGAAGGGTTGGCCAAGGCGCGCGATATGATCGGGCGGAATGCCGCGGCCCGTGTCGCTCACCATCAGCCGGACTTCACCGCCGATTTCATCCGCTTCGACCGAAATGCGGCCGCCGACCGGCGTGAACTTCACTGCATTGGACAGGAGGTTGAGAAGGATCTGCTTGAGCGCACGCTCATCCGCCACGATCTCGCGGTCGCCGCCGCAGGCGACCGAGTGAACGATCTGCGCCCCGTTTTCCTCAGCCTTGCCGCGCACGAGCCGGACGCAGGAATCGATCAGCGCCTTCACATCGAGCGTTTCCGGGTGAAGTTCGTATTTACCGGCCTCGATTTTCGACATGTCGAGAATGTCGCTGATGAGATCGAGAAGAAGCGCGCCGCTTTCGTTGATGAGCTGCGCATATTCCGAATAGCGTTCATGGCCGAGCGCGCCGAACATCTCCATGCGCAGGATGTCCGAGAAGCCGATGATCGCGTTGAGTGGCGTCCGGAGCTCGTGACTCATGTTGGCGAGGAAGCGGGACTTCGTCCTGTTCGCAGCTTCGGCGCGCTCGCGTGCATCGAGAAGTTCCATTTCGTGACGCTTGCGCTCGCCGATGTCGCGGGTGACGCCGATGATTTCGGCAGTGCGCCCGTCCTCGGAATCGGGCGCGCGGCGCATCGTCGATTCGAGCCACACATAGTGGCCGTCCTTGTGCAGGCAACGGTAGTCGAACTGCACCTGCTCGCCATCCCGCGCGCACTGAACGAAAGCCTTGCGCGCGCGCGTAAAATCGTCCGGATGGATCAGTTCTTCGCCGAGCGGCTTGCCGTGAAATTCCTCCGGGCTGCGTCCGAGGATACGCTCGATGGCCGGGGAAATGAACATGACGCGGGATTGCGCATCGTAATACGCCACCACATCCGACGCCTGTTCCGTGAGCAGCCGATACTTCGCTTCGCTCGCCTTCACCGCGAGCTCGGCCTCCACTTCCTCGTGCACATCTTCGGCAAGACCGACCAGAGCGCCGATCTCCCCGAAAGCATCGGCTTCGGCATAGGCATAGGTTTTGATATAGCGGTAACAGCCATCGCCTGTCTGAAACCGGGTGACGCATGTAACGGGCTCGTGCGTCTCGAAGGCGTCGAGAAACTTCGACAGCAGTTCGCCGCGATCTTCCGGGTGGACGAGGTGTTCGTACCAGTCGCCGCCCGCGGGAAGTTTGCCTTCGTCGAGTGCGAGGATGCGGGCGACACCCCGCGACCATTGCGGCGCAGGCTCCCCTTTCACCCAGCGCCAGTGGCCGAAGCGCGCGAGCTGTTCGGCCTCGCGAAGCTGGTGTTCGAGCCGGTAGGTCTCGGTGATGTCCTTGGAAACGCAGAGAATGCCCGCAATATCGGGATCGGCGAGAAGGTTGCGCGCGCGTGTTTCGACGTGAAGCCAGCTGCCATTCGCGTGAGGCAAGCGGACCACCTCCAGAATCTCGGCGCCGGACACCCGGGCGCATTCTTCGATTCGGCGGGCCACCCTTTCGCGGTCGTCCGGATGGACGAGACCGGCGACCTTCCGCCCGCGCAGTGCCCCTTCCTGTCCTCCGAAAGCCTTGCGCACCGCCGGGCTCTGATAGGTGATGACACCTTCGCCATCGATGATCGTAAGGATGCCGCCTGCATTCTCGACGAGGGCGCGGTAGAAATGCGTGCTGGGGGTCGCACGGGGACCGTCCGCACACGGTGCGTTTGATCCTCCCCGAGGTGTCCCGTCAGAAGGACGACCCATTGCCAATCCCCACTCCCGGCATTGCGCCATTGGACGGCCGGCTAAATGCTGCCCGTAATGTCCGGAATGGTAGGAGGATTTGCTTAACGTTCCCTTGAGCGGTGCGAGACCGTTAAGAGAGCGCTAACCGTCTTTTTCGCAGATATCCGTCGATCAGGAACGCTGTATGATCTGCCAGGCATGCTCGGCGAGATTGCGGCAGGCGTCGCCAAGCGTTTTTGCGCGTTCCGAACTCGCATTACCGTCGAGGCCGCGCTTGTAGACGCCCTGGCTGATGGACGCGAGGCGGAACATCGAGAAGGCGAGATAGAAATTCCAGTGCGGGATTCCATCCCGGCCCGCATGGCGGCAATACTCCGCGACGAATTCCTCCTCGGTCGGTACACCCGGCGTCTTCGTCCGGTCGATGGTGCAGAGTTCCCAGTCGAGAACGGCGATCATGCGCGGCTCGGTGGCATGAAACATCGTGTTGCCGAGGCGATAGTCGCCATGGGAGATCGTCACCGACGGCTCATCTGGAATGTGTTCCGGCAGATATTTGATGAGCTCTTCCATCGCCGCAACATCGGCGGTCTGCGCGCCGCGATATTGCTTGATCCAGCGTCCGATCTGGCGTTCGAAATAGTTGCCGGGCTTCCCGAAATCACCCAGACCGGCCTTCTCGTAATCGACCCAGGCATGACCGGCTCGACCCAGGCATGACCGGCTCGCGAAATACCCGGCCTTCCATGAAATCCATGACGTAGAACGGCGTGCCGATGATGCTGTCGTCTTCGCAGAGCGCATACATGTGCGGTGCGGTACGGGAACGCCGGTCCCGGCAAGTGCCTTCATCACCCGGTATTCGCGGTCGGCCTGATGCGCGCTCGCGAGGAGCTGCCCGGGCGGCAAAGACGGTGCTGCCGGACGCAGCGGCTGCCTCGCCGGGAGGTCAGGCCGCGTCCTGATTTTCCTCGAAGCCTTCCGACATCACGCCCGAAACCCGCCGCCGCCGCGCATTGTGGATGATGGAGCCGGGTCTGTCGTCGGTATCGGGGCGAGACGTCGCCATGCGGATCACTTCCTTGTAGCCCGACTTCGTCTCGATCCGCTCGCCATATCCGTTGGCGATCAGGAAGGCGCGGGTCCTGGGCAGGTTGTAGCAAGGCACCCACATCAGGAGGTGATGCTCGACGTGATAGTTCACCCGGTAAGGCGCGACGAGCGCGCGTTCCAGCAGGTTCGCCTTGGTTGTGCGTGCGTTGCCGAAGGGATCGTTGTTGTCCGGCACCATCGCGTGTTCGGCGATGTTGCGGATGCGCGTGATCGCCTGATGCCAGGTAAGGAAGGGGACGAGCCAGAGAGCGAAATAGAGATACCAGTGACCGCTGGCCGCGAGCACGCCGAAGACGGCAAGTTGCGCGAGCGTCGCGCGGCCAAGAAAGGCGCAGGAAACCGGGCCGGTTCGGTGCGCGTGGGTCAGTCGGCGGCGCGAAGGGCCGACGAAAATCCGCGACCGTCCTTCGGCTTTGCCGACGCGCGGCGTGCCGGGACGGCATGATCGTTGGCGACGGCATACCAATGCGCCTGACCCGTGAAAAGCTCAGCGGCGAGTGCCGCGTCGTGGAGCCACTGTTTGTAGATTTTCTTCATCTCGACCTCCTTACGGAGAATGTTGCATTGCAACACATGTAACGCCGCCGCAGCCGGAATCAAGCAGGCACGGCTGCGGCAAAACGACTTGCACGGAAAGGACGCGACTTGGCGCGCGGCATGGGGCATACAACCGCCGAAGGAAAGCCGCCGATGACCGACATCCAGAAATCCGAAGACACGCCCGCCGGACTGTTCCGCCTGCGCGATTTCAGATTCTATATTTCCGGACGCTTCCTCGGCACGCTCGGCATGCTGATTCAATCGGTGGCGGTGGGCTGGCAGGTCTACGACATCACCGAGAGCCCGCTTGCGCTCGGCTATGTGGGGCTCGCGCAATTCCTGCCGATCGTGCTGCTGACGCTGCCCGCGGGCGACATCGCGGACCGCGTGGACAGGCGCTATATCGTGGCGGGCGCAGGCCTTCTCGAAGCGGCGGCGGCGGGCTGGCTGATCCTCCTCACACTGACGCATTCGGGCGACGTCACCTGGTTCTATGCCGCGCTGGCGCTTTTCGGATGCGCGCGCGCCTTCATGGCTCCCGCCTCGCGAAGCTTCGTGCCGCTGCTCGTCACGGCGAAGCAATTGCCGCGCGCCATCGCGGTGAGTTCGTCGACCTTCCAGGTCGCGGTGATCACCGGGCCGGCGATCGGCGGCGGGCTCTATATCTTCGGCCCGGTGATCGTCTACGCCGTCTGCGCCGCGCTCTTCATGACGGTCGCACTCGCCTTCCTCGCGATCCGCACGCGCCCACCCGTGCAGACGCATGCGCCCGCGACATCCGCTTTCACGCGCGTGACGGCGGGCATCGCCTATATGCGGCGCACGCCCATCGTGCTGGGCGCGATCTCGCTCGACCTCTTCGCGGTGCTGCTCGGCGGCGCCGTTGCGCTGCTGCCGATCTATGCGCGCGACATATTGCATGTAGGACCGGAAGGCCTCGGCCTCATGCGCTCCGCGCCCGCCATCGGCGCCATCGTCATCAACCTGCTGATCATCTGGCGGCCGATCCGGAAACGCACCGGCCACATCATGTTTGCCTGCGTCGCGCTTTTCGGCGTGGCGACGATTGTTTTCGGCCTGTCGGAAAACTTCTGGCTGACGCTCGGCGCGCTCGCCGTCATGGGCGGCGCCGACATGGTGAGCGTCAACATCCGTTCGACGCTCATTCCGCTCGCGACGCCGCAACAGATGCTCGGCCGCGTGACGGCGGTGGAAATGCTGTTCATCGGTGCGTCGAACGAGCTGGGCGAATTCGAATCCGGCGTGACGGCGGCGTGGTTCGGCACGGTGCCCGCCGTCGTGATCGGCGGCATCGGCACGCTCGGCGTCGTCGGACTCTGGATGTGGCTCTTCCCGGATCTGCGGAAGGTGGACAAGCTCGAAGACGTGAAACCGCAGCAATGACAGGCTTTTATGCGATCTGACTTATGCGACCTGTCCGGCGACGATGGCGACGAAGACGACGAGGCCGAAGTCGCGGTTGGAACGGAAGAGACGGAGGCAGCGCACGGGATCGCCGATGTCGAGCGTGACGATCTGCCAGACGAGAAGCGCGGCGGCGAACGCCACGACCGGATAGAAGAAGAAACCGAGACCGGCAAGCGCGCCCGCGGCGAGCAGCGCGGCGATCATCAAGCCGTAGAAAACCCGGAGCCATTTCGCCGTCGACGCGCCGAGCTTCAGCGCGGAGGACTTGACGCCGATCAGTGCGTCGTCCTCCTTGTCCTGATGCGCATAGATCGTGTCGTAGCCGACGGTCCATGCCACCGCGCCGAGATAAAGAAGGATCGGCGCGAGCGAAAGCTCTCCGCGAATGGCGGCCCAACCCATCAGCGCCCCCCAGTTGAAGGCGAGGCCGAGCACGAGCTGCGGCCAGTTCGTGATGCGCTTCATGAAGGGATAGATCGCGACGAGAAGGAGCGACGAGAAGCCGAGCCCGATTGCGAAATTGTTGAAGGTGAGCAGCACCAGAAGGCCGATGAGGCATTGAAGCGCCAGGAAACCCCATGCCTGTTTGACGCTGACGGCGCCCGACGGAATGGGACGTGCCCTTGTGCGCGCGACAGCGGCATCGATATCGCGGTCGACAATGTCGTTCCATGTACAGCCCGCGCCGCGCATCGCGACCGAGCCGATGAAGAAGAGGGCGAGAAGCACGAGCGATGGCCAGCCTTCGCTTGCAAGCGCGACGGACCACCAGCAGGGAAGCAGCAGCAGCCACCAGCCGATGGGCCGGTCGAGCCGCGCGAGCCGCGCATAGGGACGGAGCGAAGCGGGCGCGTGAGTGTCCACCCAGTTTTCGGGCGGCGCATCGGCAACGCGGTCCTCGGCTCTCTCTTCCATGGGCTATCCGGAGTACAGTGTACGGACGATCCGGCCCTTCCGGGGCCGGATTCGCAGGCGCGAGATTACCCCCTCGACGGCCGCGTTGCACCTGCGAGACGGCGGCCCGGACCGGGGATAAAGCGCCCCGTTGCGGCTCGACTGTCATACAAATGTCATCAAAACGTCATGAAAGCCGTCAGGGGGCGATTTCGAGGGGCGAGGCGGGGATATCTCCAGCTATGAGCGCGGGCAGATGCTGCACCAGCGAAGTCGGGAAGATAGTTTCTGATGCGGAACGAAGTTCGTCGAGCGTCCACCACTTCATGTCCTGGATGACTTCGTGCTCCAGCGCGGTCCACCCGCTCCGGTTGAAGGCGGTTGTACCTGTGCGGGCGAGGACGAATGTCTCCTGCATCAGCCGCTTTTTGCCATGGATGCAAAGAACATGCTCGGTCGTCCAGACAGCCGGGCCGAGTGTGACATCGGCCAGGCCCGCCTCTTCGAGAAGCTCCCGCATTGCCGCTGTGGCAATATCCTCTCCGGACTCCTTCTCGCCGCCAATGGTGACCCAACAGGCGCGCTCCAGCACCTTGCCCTCGGCATCGCCGACATCGGGGTCGTGCATCCGGATGAGGAGAAGGCGATCCGCCGGGTCGAGCAGGAGGACGCGGGCTGTCTTTCGAGGGAGCATGGAACGAACCCGACCGACTGTGAGCTTTCGCCAATCAAACAGAGTCAGATCAAACATGGAATGTCATGCCGGCGAAAGCCGGAATCCATCTGACGCGGCGACAACGCGAGGGGCCCATGGGCCCCGGCTTTCGCCGGGGTGACAATTTTGTTTTTGGCAAAGGTAGTGCGCGCCTTACAAGGTGAGTGACGACAGAGGGTGCGATGGCCGACACAACTCCCGACACGGACGACAACCCCCGCTGCGCGAGCGGCAGGGCGCGGCTTTATATAGAAGAGAGCCTGAGCGCGGGCGCGTGCCTGACGCTCGACCGCGACCAGTCGCATTATCTCGTGACCGTGCTGCGCATGGGCGAGGGCGAGCAGGTGCTGCTCTTCAACGGGCGCGACGGCGAATGGGCGGCGCGGATCGCGCAAGCCCACAAGAAGAATTGCGTGCTCGAACTCGCGGCGCAGACGCGCGCGCAGGAGCCGCTGCCCGACATCTGGCTGCTCTTCGCCCCGGTGAAGAAGGCGCGGCTCGACTTCATCGCCCAGAAGGCGACGGAGATGGGCGCCGCCGTGATCCAGCCGGTCTTCACGGAGCGCACGGTGGTGACGCGCCTCAAGGACGAACGGCTGCAGGCGAACGCGGTGGAGGCGGCCGAGCAATGCGGCCTCGTCGCCGTGCCGGAAGTGCGCGAGGCGGAGAAGCTCGGCACGTTGCTGGCGAAATGGAACGAGATTGCGCCAGGACGGCGGATCCTCTTCTGCGACGAGAACGAGGGGCCGGGGGCGACGCGCGCCGCGCTCGAAAAGCTCGCGGACGAGGGGAAGAAGGGATCGCCGCTCGCCGTTCTGGTCGGCCCGGAAGGCGGCTTCTCGCCGAAGGAGCGGGAAATACTCCGTGGGCGGAGCGATACGCTGGCGATTTCGCTCGGACCCCGCATCATGCGGGCGGACACGGCGGCGATTGCGGCGCTCGCTGTCGTGGGGCTGATGCTGGGGGACTGGTGAGGGGCGGTTCCGGGAGGCAGCCAAATCCACAGGTGTCATCCCGGGATTTATTCCCGGGACCCATTGGCTTCCCGTTTTTCGGAGGTGTGGATTGGGTCCCGGCAACGAGTGCCGGGATGACATTCTTTGTTGGCCGAGCGGCATGAGGACATCTCGACCGCTCCACGGCCTCTTCCTCCCCACCCCCCAAACTTGAATCGCTCCAAACTTGCGGTCCGTTTGCCGCACTTCTTTGTTACTTCCTGAACCGACATTGGCGCTTGTCAGGTTCCGCTCGCGCTCCTACATCTTGGCGCATAAGAGGACCGGCCGGGGGCAGGGGCTGCCGGCCCGCAACGAAAAGGTCCGTTCAGGAAAAGGGGCTCGCATGAGCATTCTCGTTGCCGGGCCCGAGCCCATCACCGACCGTCGCGATCTGGTGGCCGCACTCGAACGCGGAAACAAGCCGAAGAGCGAATGGCGCATCGGCACCGAGCACGAGAAGTTTCCCTTCTGCACGAGCAATCTGACGCCGATCCCCTATGGCGGCGAGCACGGCATCCGGGCGATGCTGGAGGGCCTGACGCGCTTTGGCTGGCAGCCGGTCTATGAGGGCGAAGACATCATCGGCCTCGAAAGCGAGGGCGCGGGCAACATCTCGCTGGAGCCCGGCGGGCAATTCGAGTTGTCGGGCGCGGCGCTGGAAACGCTGCACCAGACCTGCGCCGAACTGCACGATCACCTGGCGCAGGTGAAGGAAGTGGGCGCGGAACACGGTATCGGATTTCTGGGGCTGGGCTTCACGCCGAACTGGCGCCGCGACGAAATTCCCATCATGCCCAAGGGCCGCTACAAGATCATGACGGAATACATGAAGAAGGTCGGGACCATGGGTCTCGACATGATGTACCGCTCCTGCACGGTGCAGGTGAACCTCGACTTCGCCTCCGAAGCCGACATGGTGAAGAAGCTGCGCGTGGGCATCGCGCTGCAGCCCGTCGCGACCGCGATCTTCGCCAATTCTCCGTTCACGGAGGGAAAGCCGAACGGCTATCTTTCCTATCGCAGCCATGTCTGGACCGACACGGACAACCAGCGCGCCGGCATGGTGCCCTTCGTCTTCGAGCAGGGTTTCGGTTTCGAGCGTTATGTGGACTACGCGCTCGATGTGCCGATGTATTTCGTCTATCGCGACGGGAAATATATCGACGCGTCGGGGCAGAGCTTCCGCGACTTCCTCGAAGGCAGGCTTCCCGCGCTGCCGGGCGAAGTGCCGACGCAGGGCGACTGGAACAATCACCTGACGACGCTTTTCCCGGAAGCGCGCATCAAGAACTACATGGAAATGCGCGGAGCGGATGGCGGCCCCTGGGCGCGCATCTGCGCGCTGCCGGCCTTCTGGGTCGGCCTCATGTACGACCAGTCGTCGCTCGATGCGGCCTGGGATATCGTGAAGGACTGGACGGCGGAGGAGCGTCAGGCCTTGCGCGACGGCGTGGCGAAACACGGGCTCCACACCCCGTTCCGCGGCGGCACGCTGCTCGATGTCGCGCGCCGGGTTGTCGCGCTGTCGCGGGCGGGGCTCGATGCGCGCGCGCAGGGCGACGGCGCCGGCGCGACGGAGGCGATCCATCTGCGCACAGTGGAAGAGATCGTCGAGAAGGGCCAGTCTCCGGCCGAGGAACTGCTGGCGCTTTATCACGGACGCTGGGGCGGTTCGGTCGAACCGGTGTTCAAGGAGTTTGCGTTTTAGGGTCCCTTTGTCTTTTTACCTCCCCGCAAGGGGGAGGTGGTTTCAGCGTATCGGTGATCTATCGTCTGAGGGGGCGTCCATGTTCGGTCACGTCGCCATCGGTTCGAGCGGCCCGGAGGCCAACAAGCTGCAGGCCGTCCGCCACAGCTCGAAGGGATAAATCCTTGACTTCAGGGGATTGTTTCCTTACTTTTTGTGCATAAAGTAAGGAAACCTCGATGGGCTACAACGCCAAGGTCACATCCAAGGGGCAAATCACCCTGCCCGCCGAAATGCGCCGCTCCCTCAATCTGCAGGAGGGCGACCGGATCACTTTCGCCAAGGGCGAGGACGGACGCTTCTATGTGGAAGCGAAGACGGATTCGCTCGGCGCCCTCAGGGGCATTGTGAAGGCCGCAAAGGTCAAGCCCGGCGACATCGAGAGCTGGATCGAAGAGGCTCGCGGACGAGGCGCCGGGCGTCTTGGTGCACGCAAGGCGGCACGGAAATCGCGGTGATCGGTCTCGACACCAACATCCTTCTGCGCTGGCTTCTTGACGACTCCATCGTTGCAGACGACGCCCCTGCGCAAACCGAACTCGTTTCCCGTACGATTCTGGAAAGTGGCGAGACGTTTTTCGTCAACGATATTGTGCTGGCGGAAACGATCTGGGTACTGCGCAACAAGGTCGGGCAGAGCAGAAAGGTTGTCGAGGAAATCGTCAATCGGCTGCTTTGCAGCGTCAATGTCGAAATGGCCAATCCGGATGTCGTCCGCCGGGCGCTCGATGCTTTCGTGAAGGGCAAGGCGGATTTTGCGGACTACCTTATCGCCGAACTGAACGTCGAGGCCGGATGCTCGACCACGCTGACCTTCGACGGCAAGGCGTCGCGACACCCTTCATTCTCGCGGCTCGGGAAATAGATGCGCCGCGTTCTTCTCATCGGCAGTCCGGGGGCGGGCAAGTCGACGCTCGCGCGTGCGCCGGGCGCGCGCTTCAACAGCGGGATTTGAGGGCCCTCACGCAGCCCGTGCTTACGCCGCCTTCGCCGTCCCGCCGACCGTCAAGCCCTTCACGAGCAGCGTCGGCTGGCCGACGCCGACGGGGACGCCCTGTCCGCCCTTGCCGCAGGTGCCGATGCCGGGATCGAGCTTCATGTCGTTGCCGATCATGGTGACGCGGGTGAGAACGTCCGGGCCGTTGCCGATCAGCGTCGCGCCCTTCACCGGGCGGGTGACGCGCCCGTCCTCGATCATGTAGGCCTCGGTGCAGGTGAAGACGAACTTGCCCGACGTGATGTCGACCTGCCCGCCGCCGAAGGAGACGGCGTAGAGGCCTTTTTTCACGGAGGAGAGGATTTCGTCCGGCTCGTGATGGCCCGACAGCATGTAGGTGTTGGTCATGCGCGGCATGGGCTGATGCGCGTAGGATTCGCGCCGCCCGTTGCCGGTCGCGGCCATGCCCATCAGGCGGGCGTTGAGGCGGTCCTGCATATAGCCTTTCAGGATGCCGTCCTCGATGAGAACGGTGCGCGATGCCGGCGTGCCCTCGTCGTCGATGGTGAGCGAGCCGCGGCGGCCGGCAAGCGTGCCGTCATCGACCACGGTGATGCCGGGGGCGGCGACGCGGCTCCCGAGAAGGCCGGCAAAGGCGGAGGTCTTCTTGCGGTTGAAATCGCCTTCGAGCCCGTGGCCGATCGCCTCGTGGAGCAGGATGCCGGGCCAGCCCGGGCCGAGCACCACATCCATCTCGCCGGCGGGCGCGGGCACGGCTTCGAGATTGACGAGCGCCTGGCGCAGCGCCTCGTCGACCTGCGCCTGCCATTTGAGCGGATCGATGAAGGTTTCGTAGCCCATGCGGCCGCCGACGCCGTAGGAACCGGTTTCCTGCCGGTCGCCGTCGCCCGCGACGATGGCGACGTTGAGGCGGACGAGGGGGCGGACATCGCGGAGCGAGGAGCCATCGGCGCGGATGATCTCGACCGCCTGCCACTCGCCCGCGAGCGAGGCGGAAACCTGCTGGACGCGGGCATCTTTCGCGCGCGCATAGGCGTCGATCTCGGCGAGAAGCTTCACCTTCTCCTCGAAGCTCTGGCCCCCAAGCGGATTCTCGTCTGTGTAGAGATGCGTGTTGGTGCGGGCGGGGCCTTGCGCCGCGACGCCCGTGTGTCCGGTCTTCACCGCCGTGACGGCCTCGCTCGCGCGCTTCAAGGCGGCTTCGGAAAGCTCCGAGGCATGGGCATAGCCGGTCGATTCGCCCGCGACGCAGCGCAGGCCGAAACCCTGATTGGTGTCGAAGCTCGCGGTCTTGAGGCGCCCGTCGTCGAAGCCCAGCGCCTCCGACTGGCGGAACTCCATGAAGAGCTCGCCATCATCGGCATCGTCGAGCGTCTCGCCGACAAGGGCGGAAACGCGCTCGCGGTCGAGCCCGGTGCGGGTAAAGAAGAGATCGTCGGGGGTGGAGGTCATGAAGCCCGTCCGTGAGCGTGACTTACTGCGCGAGCCATTCCTCGACCGGCACGAGCCGGCGCGGGAGGCCCGAGAGGTCGCAGGGAACAACATGCGGCGCGCAACTGTATAGCGGATATTGCGTGACCTTGAGCGACTGGAGATCGACAAGGAAGACACCGTTGATGCGGCCGAACCAGTTGTCCCATTGGGCAAAGCCCCAGCTCTGCCAGCCGTCCGGCGGCGGCCCCACGACATCGCCGACGAGAGCCGGATGGGCGGCGCAGAAGCCGACGGCGCAGCGGCCCGGATCGCGCGGCGAGAGCCAGGGCGCGGCCTCCGACAGAAGCTCGGGCGCGGCGCCGCCATTCTGCGGCAGCAGCAGGCCCGCCGAGATGCGGCGGCCGAAATGGAAGTGAATGAGCGCCCCGTCGCGCATGAAGGCGAATCCTCCGCAACAAATATCCAACCATTACTCTAGGACATTTCGCCCGCCGGGAAAGGGCCGAACCGGATTTTCAGGATTTCGGTCATGCTCGATTTTCCCGCTTATTGTGGCAAAACGTCGCAAAACCCTCCCGCCACTGTGGTTTGTCGCCGCACCATGGCTATACTGCCCGTTGCGAGTCGTCTGCCGGGCGGAGCGCGGCGCCCGCTCATATGTGCGAGGCCTCTCCGGCAGACCGCATCAGGGGGATGCCGCCGCCGGCAAAACGAATGACCGGCAAAACGAATGAAGAGGGCGCGCGCCGGAGCTTGCGGCGGGAAGCGCTTTATGGTTTCTGGCGGTCATCTTCCACTTTGGTCACGGGCATCCGGGCAAAGCCCGGAAACGAATTGAATAGCTGGGGATAAGCATGCGGTTTTCGAACGGATTTGGCCTTTTCGTGGCGGCTCTTGCGATCGGGCTTATTGGCGGCGGTTTCGTCTCGGCCGCGCATGCGACGCCGGTGAATGGCGGCATGGGGCTTCAGGAGGCGGTCACGCCGGTGATGCACGACCTGACGGCGCTGCATAACTGGCTGCTCATCGCGATCACCGCGATCGTCGCCTTCGTTCTGCTTCTCCTCATCATCGTGATGGTGCGCTTCAACAGCCGCGCCAATCCGACCCCCTCCAGGACCACGCACAACACGCTGCTCGAGGTCGCATGGACGGTGCTGCCGGTGATGATCCTGGTCGCGATCGCCATCCCCTCCTTCCGCCTCCTCTACAAGGAAATCGTGATCCCCGAAGCCGAGATGACGGTGAAGGCGGTCGGCTACCAGTGGTACTGGGGCTACGAATATCCCGACCACGGCGACATCGAACTGACCTCGAACATGGTCGAGGACGCCGATCTCGAGCCGGGCCAGCCGCGCCTCTTCACCGCCGACGAGGCGATGGTGGTGCCGGTCGGCACGACGGTGCGCGTGATCGTGACCGCCGCCGACGTGATCCATGCTTTTGCGGTGCCGCAGTTCGGCGTGAAGATCGACGCCGTCCCGGGCCGTCTCAACGAGACCTGGTTCCGCGCCGAGAAGACCGGCATGTATTACGGCCAGTGCTCGGAGCTTTGCGGCACGCGCCACGCCTTCATGCCGATCAACGTGAAGGTCGTCACCAAGGAAGAATTCCAGGCCTGGACCGAGCAGCGGCAGGCAAGCGCCGGATCGGACGGCAAGGTTAAACTGGCACAGGCCGCGGCGGC
>JACIYQ010000333.1 GCA_014359855.1 Parvibaculum sp. | reverse complement strand
AAGACGAGTTCGTCCTGCCCGCCGAGCTGGTTCACATAGGCGAGCGGGAGACCGCTTTCCTTGATGCGGGAGACGGCGAGGTTCATGCGCGCGTCGAACTTGTTGAAGTCGTAGGGCGAGCCGTTCGGGACCAGCAGCATCTCGGCGCCCGATTCTTCCAGGCATTCGACGACATCGGGAAACCAGATGTCTTCGCAGATGGGAACGCCGATGCGCACGCCGCGAATGTCGAAGGGGCCCGGCATGGGGCCCTCGTCGAAAACGCGCGGCTCGTCGAAGACGGAATAATTCGGCAGGTGGACCTTGGCGCGGTAGCCGCGTACCTCGCCACGATCGAGATAGAGGACGGCGTTGAAGAGCTTGCCGTCGCCGGCGAGCCAGGGGCAGCCGATGAGCACGGCGGGGCCGCCATCGCCGGTCTGGCGCGCGAGGTCGACCGCGGCGGCGCGGGCGGTGCGCTGGAAGGCGCCCTTGAGCACGAGATCCTCCGGCGGGTAGCCGGTGAGGAAGAGTTCGGAAAAGACGATGAGGTCCGCGCCCGCAATCGCCGCCTCGCGGCGGGCGTCGACGGCCTTCTGGAGATTGCCTGCGATGTCGCCCACGACAGGGTTCAACTGGGCAAGGGCGATGCGGAGCTTGTCGGTCATTTTACAAGTAGATCCGGGCAGTTATGCCCCAAGGATATGGGGATTCGGTCTCGGGGTTCTAGCCGTTGAAGGACGCACTCACAATAGTTCAGGGATGAACGGCGGAAAGGGGCATTCCGGGGTGCACCGCCCGGCGGCTGGGGATAGGCTCCCTCTCAATCACGACATTCCCAAGCGGAGGAGAGACCGATGACCGTCAACCGCCAGATCCTGCTGACCGAAACCCCGCAGGGGAAACTTGCCGAGAGCCATTTCAAGTTCTTCGAAGGCAAGGTGCCGGAAGCGAAGGACGGGGAACTGCTCGTGCGCACGAAGCTCATCTCGCTCGATGCGGCGAACCGCGCCTGGATGCAGGGCGCGAAGATCAAGGTGAAGAAAGACATTCTGGAGGGGATCGAGAACACGCCGAAGGCGCCGATCGGGCTGCCGGCCGGCGGCAATGTGGGCAAGCGGATGGTCAAGATTTCGTGATCCCCCTGCCGATTGGCGCGACGGAAGCGCCACTCTTCCCCGTTATAAGTAGCGGGATGGCGAAAAGAGGCAGGCAGGCCGATGGGCTATGAGAGCGAAACGAGAGACGGCGCGCACGGCGCGGAAACGCCTTCCCTTCCCGGCAGGCTGAGGGCGCACTGGCAGGCGCTGCCCGGCCTCGCGCGCTGGGGGGCGGCCGGTGTCGCGGCGCTCATCGCGCTGTGGATTGCCTATGGTTCGCTTTTCGGCGGCGAAACCGTGAGCTACCGCACGGCGACGGCGGTGCGCGGCAATATCGAGCAGACGGTGACGGCGCTCGGCGCGCTGCAACCCAAGGACTATGTGGATGTGGGCGCGCAGGTCTCCGGACAGCTCAAAAGCGTTTATGTGGAGATCGGCGACGATGTGAAGGAGGGCGACCTTCTGGCCGAAATCGACGCGAAGACCTCGGAGACGGAACTCGCCGCCGCGCGCGCGAGGCTCGCCCAGCTCGAGTCCGAACTCGCAGGCGCCCGGGCCGAACTCACACTGGCGCAACGGCAATACAAGCGGAACCTCGATCTTTCCCGGATCGACGCGGTGAGCCGCGACGACCTCGACACAACCGAGACGGCCGTGCAGACGATTGCGGCGCAGATCGGCTCGCTCAAGGCACAGATCGAACAGCAGAAATCGACCGTCGAAGGCGCGGAGGTCAATCTCGGCTACACGAAAATCTACGCGCCGATGACGGGCACGGTGACCTCGCAGACGGCGCTGCAAGGCCAGACGCTGAACGCGAACCAGACGGCGCCGACCATCCTGACCATTTCGGACCTCACCACCATGACCGTGGAAGCGGAAGTGGCGGAAGCCGATGTGGGCCGCCTCGCCGAAGGCATGCCGGTTTATTTCACGACGCTCGGTGCCGCGAATGAGCGGTGGCGCTCCACCGTGAGGCAGGTTCTTCCAACACCGGAAATCGAAAACGACGTCGTGCTCTATACGGTGCTCATCGACATCGCCAACCCCGACGGCAAGCTGATGAAGGACATGACCACGCAGGTCTTCTTCCTTCTGGGCGAGGCGCAGGACGTGGTGACCGTTCCCGTCGGCGCGGTGAGCGAGGGAGCGGACGGCAAGGCTTATGTGACCGTGATGACGGAAAACGGCCCGCGCCCGCGAGAGGTCGATGTGGGCCTTGCCAACCGCGTCAGCGCGGAAATCAAAAGCGGGCTCGACGAAGGCGAAACGGTGGTGACGGGCGTCGTGTCCGGAACGGAAAGCGGCACGGCAAGCAGGCGCCGCATGCCCGGTTTCCTGTAGGGAGCCGCGCATGCACGCCCCCACCCCCAAAAGCGCCACGCCACTGATCGACATTCGCGATGTGACGAAAGTCTACCGCACGGGCAGCGCGGAGGTGCGCGCGCTCGACGGTGTGTCGCTGACGATAAGGCGCGGCGAGTTCGTCGCCATCATGGGGCAGTCGGGCTCCGGAAAATCGACGCTGATGAACATTCTCGGCTGCCTCGACCGGCCGACGGGGGGCGCCTACGACGTTGCGGGCACGGATATCGCCTCGCTCAGTTCCGACGACCTGGCGACGCTGCGCCGCGACACGTTCGGCTTCGTGTTCCAGCGCTACAACCTGATCTCCACCATGACGGCGGCGGAAAATGTCGAGCTGCCGGCCATCTATGCGGGCGCGACAAAAGCCGAACGCCGCGAGCGAGCGCACGACATCCTCACGCGGCTTGGCATGGGCGACCGGGCGGCGCACAGGCCAACCGAGCTTTCAGGCGGACAGCAGCAGCGCGTTTCCATCGCGCGGGCGCTGATGAACGGCGCCGACGTGATCCTTGCCGACGAACCGACCGGCGCGCTCGACACGCAGAGCGGCGCGGACGTGCTGAAAGTGCTGAAAGACCTCAACACCGAGGGGCACACCGTCATTCTCATCACGCACGATCCGGCGGTGGCCGAGCATGCGGATCGAACCATCCAGATCAGCGACGGACGCGTTGTCTCGGACACGGGCGCGAAGGCGGCGGCAAGCGTTGCCGCCTCGGACGAAGGTCCGACGCGACGGAGCGCCATGCCGTTCCAGGCGGAACTGATGGAAGCCGTGAAGATGGCCTTTCGTTCGCTCCGCGCCAACATCTTCCGCACGGCGCTCACGCTGCTCGGCGTCGTGATCGGCGTGGCGGCCGTGGTGGCGATGCTTGCAATCGGCGACGGCAGCAAGGCCAACATCATGAGTTCCATGCAGAGCATGGGCACGAACCTGCTGCTGCTGCGGCCCGGCGCACCGGGGATGAGATCGACCGGCGATATTGCGACACTCGTTCCGGGCGATGCCAGGGCCATTTCCGAACTGCCGAATGTGACGGCGGCGACCGCCGACCGGAGCACTTCCGCCACGTTGCGCTTTGGCAATGTGGACTATCGCACGGAAGTTCAGGGCACATGGCCCGAACTGACCGTCGTGCGCGACTGGAACGCGGCGGAGGGCGGCTTCTTCACGGAAGCCGACCTCAATGGCTATGCCCCCGTCATCGTGCTCGGGCAGACGGTTGTCGATGCGCTGTTCCCGAACGGCGACAGCCCCATCGGCCAGTATGTGATGGTGGGCAATATTCCCTTCGAGGTCGCCGGCACGATGGAGGCGAAGGGAGCGACCGCTTTCGGGCGCGATCAGGACGACGTCGCCTTCGTGCCGTTGACGACCGGTTTCATGCGGCTCTTCGGACAGCAATATGCGAATTCGGTGACGGTGAAGGTTCAGGATTCGGACCGTGTGGACGAGACCGAGAAAGCGATCCATGAACTGATGATGGCGCGGCACCGGACGGAAGACTTTCAGATACGCAATACGGCCTCGATGCTTGAGACGATGGAAAGCATGTCGAACACCATGACGATCCTTCTCGGCTCGGTGGCGGCGATCTCGCTGCTGGTCGGCGGCATCGGCGTGATGAACATCATGCTTGTGAGCGTGACGGAGCGAACGCGCGAAATCGGCATTCGCATGGCGACGGGCGCGCGGATGGGAAACATTCTCGTGCAGTTCAACACGGAGGCGCTGGTCGTTTGCGGCGTGGGCGGGCTTATCGGCATCGCCATCGGCCTTTCGGCGGCGCTCGCCCTGGCGGGCGCCGGGCTCAACATCGCCATCAACGTCATGCCATCGGTGCTTGCCTTCACTTGCGCATTCCTGACCGGGCTCGTGTTCGGTTACCTGCCCGCGCGCAAGGCAGCGCTGCTCGATCCCGTCGTTGCGCTGTCGTCGGAGTGAGGTGAGATGAAATCGTTTGACGGATTTCAAAAAAGTAAAAACAAAGCTGTCATCCCGGCACTTGTTGCCGGGACCCAATCCACGCTTCCGAGAATCGAGAGGCCAATGGGTCCCGGGAATAAATCCCGGGATGACACTTCTGTTTATGTTTCGGGCAGAGGATCAAAATCGAACCCGCTATTTCGTGCTGTTGTCCCTCTCGCCCTGACCTTCGCCCTCGCCGCCTGCACGATGGCGCCGGATTACGAGCGGCCCGCGCTCGATACGCCGCAGGGCTATGCCTCCGCGCAGCGGCCGGCCGGCATGGACGTCGCCGGGGACACGCAATGGTGGACGGCATTCGGCGATCCGGAGCTGACGCTGCTGATGCAGACGGCGCTGGCACGCAACCTCGACATCGAACAGGCGCTGGCGCGCGTCGAACAGGCGCGCGGCGCGGCACGGACGGCGGGCGCGAGCCTGTTGCCGCAGGTGGAGGGGAGCGGAAGCGCGGCGCGCAGCGACACGCGCGGCGGATCGAGAAGCGACAGCGCGAATCTCGGCCTTTCGGCAAGCTATGCGCTCGACATATGGGGCCGCTACCGCGACGAGGCGCGTTCGGCGGCGCTTTCGCTGGAGGCCACGCAATACGACAAGGAGAGCGCGGCGCTGATCGTGCAGTCGGAAGTGGCGACGACCTATTTCACGATCCTGACGCTGAAGGACCGGATCGCCATTGCCGAGGATTCGCTCAAGGCCGCGCGCAATACACTCGGCATCGTTGCGGCACGCTACAGGGCGGGCAGCATTTCGGGCCTCGATCTTGCCCAGCAGCGCAACACGGTGGCGACCATCGAGGCGACGCTCCCCTCGCTTCGCTCGGAACTCGCGGCGAACGAGAACGCGCTCGCGATTCTCGTTGCGACGACGCCGGGGCACTTCAGCGTTGAGGGTGAAACGCTCGACAAGGTGGTACTGCCGGCAATCGCGGCGGGACAGCCCTCCGCGCTGCTCGAGCGGCGGCCCGACATCAAGAGCGCAGAGGCTTCGCTGAAAGCCGCCAATGCCGATATCGGCGCGGCGCGCGCGGCCTTTTTCCCGAGCCTCGACCTGTCGGCCTCGCTGACGCGGAGCTTCGCGACGGCAAGCGCGGCGGAGACGGTCAGTTCCATCGACGCCTCGCTGCTGGCGCCGATCTTTTCGGGCGGAACGCTGGAAGGAAACCTGCAATCGGCGAAAGGCGCGCAGGCGGAACTCGCCGCCGCCTACAAG
Source organism: Parvibaculum sp. (assembly GCA_014359855.1). Lineage (GTDB taxonomy): Bacteria > Pseudomonadota > Alphaproteobacteria > Parvibaculales > Parvibaculaceae > Parvibaculum. The sequence continues at coordinate 1,698 of JACIYQ010000333.1, read as the reverse complement.
CTTGCCGTGCTGACCTCGTTCTCCGAGGTCGAGAATGGGCTCACGACCGTGGAAACGACAGCGGCGCGCGAGGCCTCGCTCAACATCGCGGCGGAGGAAGCGGGCAAGACCTATGAGCTTTCGCTGGCGCGCTACCGCGCGGGCGCGAGCGATCTTCTCTCGGTGCTGGACGCGCAGCGAAGCTGGCTTTCGGCGCGGGACAGCGCGGCAAGCGCACGGCTCGACCGCTATGGCTCGGCCATCGACCTCTTCGTCGCCTTGGGCGGCGGCTGGAAGAACTGAGGCACCGTTCAGCTTTCTTGTTCGTCATTGCGAGCGACTGAAAGGAGCGACGCAATCCATTGGGCGTTTGCGCCGGAGTTTGACGCTTATGGATTGCCGCGTCGCGGCAGAGCCGCTCCTCGCAATGACGAATGGGGGGAAGGCTGTTCGGAAACTCACACGCAGCTGTTCAGGCGAGGGGCAAGTTTCCTTCCTCCGCCGGGCAAAGGCGGCTAGTCTCCCCTTCAACGAAAGCCCGGACGACGTGGAGGAGAGCCATGATGAACCTGACCTCGAAGGAAATCCGCCTGAAGGCGCGGCCCGTTGGCATGCCGAAGGATAGCGACTTCGAACTGGCGACGACGGAAGCCCGCCAGCCCGGCGAGGGCGAGGTGCTGGTGCGGAACATCTGGATGTCGGTGGACCCTTACATGCGCGGGCGCATGATGGACCGCCAGAGCTATGTGCCGCCGTTCCAGATCGGCAGCCCGCTGGAAGGCGGCGCCATCGGCCAGGTGGTCGCCTCCAGGAGCGACAAGCTGAAAGTGGGGACTTACGTGAACCACATGCTGGGCTGGCGCGAATTCGCGACGGCGCCGGCGGCAGGCTTCACGCCGGTCGATCCGGCGCTTGGGCCCATCGAGGCGTTTCTCGGCGTGCTCGGCATGCCGGGGATGACGGCATGGACCGGGCTCTTCAAGGTGGCGGAGCTGAAAGACGGCGAGACGGTGTTTGTCTCCGCCGCGTCGGGCGCCGTGGGCTCCGTCGTCTGCCAGCTTGCGAAGGCGCATGGCTGCTATGTGGTGGGCTCGGCCGGCTCCGACGAGAAGTGCAAGTGGCTGACGGAAGTCGCGGGCATCGACAAGGCGATCAACTACAAGACCTGCGGCGACCTGACCAAGGCCGTGAAAGACGCTTTCCCGAAGGGGATCGACGTCTATTTCGAGAATGTGGGCGGGAAGCATCTCGAGGCTGCGATCGAATCCATGCGTCCGAACGGGCGGGCGGCGCTGTGCGGCATGATCGAACAGTATAACGACACCGAGCCGCGCCCCGGCCCGGCGAACCTCATCCAGATCGTCGGCAAGAGCCTGAGGCTGCAGGGTTTCATCGTTTTCAACTATTTCCAGCACCTGCTGGAATTCTTTGCCGAGATGGGGCCGCTCATCAAAGGCGGCAAGATGCACTGGGAAGAGACGGTGGAAGAAGGCATCGAAAACGCACCGAAGGCCTTCCTCAATCTCTTCAAGGGCGCGAATTTCGGCAAGATGCTGGTGAAGATCGGGCCGGACAAGGCGGTGTAAAGGCCACCTTGCTCCCTCAACGCGTCATGGCCCGGCTTGACCCACTGCTGTCCGGTTTAATTTTCGAATCCAAATTTAACCGTCATGACCCGGCCCTCCTTCAAACTTTTTTGGCGGGTCATCCACGCCTGCC
>JACIYQ010000332.1 GCA_014359855.1 Parvibaculum sp. | reverse complement strand
CGGGGCCGAGCGGGTTGGCCGATCTCGCGCTGACCCTTCGCGACCTTGCCAAGGGCGAGAATGAGGAAGGACGCAGGGCGCTTGCCTGGGCGCTTGTGAACCGGCGGACGTCGCCGGAAGGCGCGGCGGACCGCGACTACATGCTGGCGCTTGCCGCCCTCTGCCGCGCGCTGGCGGGCGCAGAAGCGGACCCGACACAAGGCGCGACACACTTCCATCCGCATACGGAATGCCCCGGCTGGGCGGCGAGGGAGACCCCGCGCGCGCTGATCGGCGGCTATCTCTTCTACGCGCCCCGGACAGCGGGGCTTCACGACCGAAAGGAGCTTTAAATGGAGTATTTTCTGGGCGGTCTGCTCTCCGGCGCCTTCGCCGAATGGATCGAGGCACTTCTCGCCGTTGTCGGCGCGGCTTCGGCGGTGGCGGCCGCCACACCGACGAAAAAGGACGACACCGTCGTCGGCGCCATCTCTCAGGTGGTCGACCTGCTGGCCCTCAATGTCGGGTACGCGCGGCGGAAATAGGTACGGACGACCTGCAGTTCGATCGAATTCGAGGTTTTAGTTTTAGTATTCGGTAAACCTTGAGACCGCATAATCGCCATAACCAACCCCCTGCATCCGGACAGAGTTCCGGACGGCAAAAGACAGATGGGGAAGCAGATGGCGAGGAAGATTTTCTATCATCGCAGATCCCGCCGCCACGTCCTTGCGGCGGCGGGTCTTGCCCTGTCCGCGCTGGTGTTCTTCTCGGCTGGACTTTATGCGGGGTTTAATCTCGCATCCCTGTTCACGCCTGCGCACCTCTCCCGCACGACTGAACGAACGGCGTCGCTTGCCGCAGCGGAATTCTGACGCCGCCGTCTCCCCACCTCCAATCCCTCCCCAGACTTCTCCCAAAACCACGCAGACCTGCCGTTCCAATCCGGACAGCGGGGCCCATTGCTGCTAGAAAAACCGCCGCGGAAGAAAAACGGCAGGGCGGCGCGACATGGACCTTCAGCTCAACGGCAAACGGGCCCTCGTCTCGGGCAGCCATCGCGGTACCGGACGCGCCATCGCACATGCGCTGGCACGCGAAGGCGCACATGTGCTCGTGCACGGTTTCGACCTTGAAGCGGCCGAAACCGTCGCCGCCGAAATCCGCGCGGGCGGATTTGCGGCGAGCGCCGTTGCCGGCGACATCACGCGCGACGACGGTGCGGCCGCCGTCGCCGAAGCCGCGGGCGAAGTCGACATTCTCATCAACAATTACGGCACGGCCGATGCGGGCTCATGGACGCGCACGGAAACCGACGGCTGGATCGACGCCTATGAAAAGAACGTGCTCTCCGTCGTTCGCCTGACGCGCGCTTTCATGGGCGGCATGAAAGAGAAGGGCTGGGGCCGGATCCTCATGCTGGGCACCATCGGCTCGACGGAGCCTGCGGCGCGCATGCCTCACTACTACGCCTCGAAGGGCGCGCTGGCGACAATGACCGTTTCACTCGCGAAGGAACTCGCGGGGACGGGCGTTACCGTCAATCTCGTCTCGCCCGGTCTCATCCGCACGAAAGAAGTCGAGGAACGTTTCCTGAAACAGGGCCGCGAGCGCGGCTGGGGCGAGACCTGGGACGAGGTCGAGCCGCATGTGTTGAAGAATTTCATGGGAAACCTGACGGGTCATATTCCGCTTCCGGAGGAAATCGCAAACCTCGTTACCTTTTTGGCGAGCCCCCTTTCCGGCGCCATCGATGCGCTCAATATCCGCATCGATGGCGGCACGACCGCGCTTGTCATATAGGAAAAGACTGGAGATCGAGATGCAGCCATTCCGGTTCGATCTATGCGAACTGCCCGGCGAGACGGAAGGTCTCCGCGAGGAGATAAGAGCGTTTCTTGCCGAGGAGCTGCCGCGCATTCCGAAGGCGACGCGGGCGCAGACATGGTCGGGATCGGACGCCGCGTTCAGCCGCAAGATGGGCGCGAAGGGCTGGATCGGCATGACCTGGCCGAAGCAATATGGCGGGCATGAGCGGAGCTTCTTCGACCGCTATGTGATGCTGGAGGAAATGCTCGCGGCGGGCGCTCCGGTGGGTGCGCACTGGATCGGCGACCGGCAATCGGGGCCCCTCCTGCTGCGTTTCGGCACGGAAGAGCAGCGCCGGAAAATCCTGCCGCGCGTCGCAAAAGGCGAATGCTATTTCTGCATCGGCATGTCTGAGCCGGATTCGGGCTCCGACCTTGCCGCCACGCGGACCCGCGCCGACAAGGTGGATGGCGGCTACAAGGTGAACGGCACCAAGCTCTGGACCTCGGGCGCACACACCGCGCATTACATGATCGGTCTTTTTCGCACCAACCTCGACCCGCAGAACAAGCATGCGGGGCTGACGCAGTTCCTCGTCGACCTCAAGAACACGGACGGCATCACCATTCGCCCGATCAAGGATCTGGCGGGCAATGCGCATTTCAACGAGGTCGTGTTTCAGGATGCCTTTGTGCCCGACGGCATGATGGTCGGCACGGAAGGCGGCGGCTGGGGCCAGGTGACGGCGGAACTCGCCTTCGAGCGCTCGGGACCGGAACGCTATCTCTCGAGCTTCCTGCTGATGGTCGAGATGATCCGCGAACTCGAAAAGCGCGGCGGCGCGGAAGGCGCATGCGAGATCGGCCGCCTCGTTGCGCATCTCGTGACGCTGCGCCAGATGTCGCTCTCGGTCGCGGGGATGCTCGAAAAGGGCGAGAACCCGGCGCTCGAAGCCTCGGTGGTGAAGGATCTCGGCGCGATCTTCGAACAGGACATGCCGGTGCGCGCGCATGAACTGCTGGGCATCGAGCCGATGGTGGGCGAGGGCAGCGACTACGAGCAGGTGCTCGGCTATCTGACACAAACGGTGCCTTCCTTCTCGCTGCGTGGCGGTACGCGCGAAATCCTGCGCGGCATCATCGCCCGCGGGCTCGGACTGCGCTGAGGGAGGAAGCCATGAACGAATTGCAGACCATTCTTTCGGACAGCGTGAACGGACTTCTCGCCGAACGCGTGACGAAGACGCTCGTGCAGAAGGCGGAGGAGGGAGAATTTCCCGCCGCGCTCTGGAACGAGGCCGAAGCGAACGGGCTGACCCGCGTCCTTGTGCCCGAAGCCGACGGCGGGGCAGGCGGCACCTGGGCGGATGCCGCCATCGTGCTCAAGGCCGCGGGAGAGCATGTCGCGCCGCTGCCGCTGGCGGATGCGCTTCTGGCGAACTGGTTTCTCGCGACGGCCGGCATCGAGGTGCCGGAAGGCGTCACGACGCTTCTTGACGGCGATTTCACGCTCGACGGCGGCAAGCTCTCAGGCGAGGCATCGCGCGTCTCCTTCGGACGCAACGCGAGATATGGCGTGGCCATCGCGAAGGGCGTGGTGGTGCTGGTTTCGCTCGATGGGGCCGAGATCGAACATGGTATCAATGTCGCCCGGGAACCGCGCGACCGTGTGGTGCTGCGCGGCGCGGCGGCGACGGCGAAGAAGGCGCCGCTGCCGGCGAATGCGATGAGGCTTTACGGCGCCCTTATCCGAGCCTGCCAGATGGCGGGCGCGCTCGGTTATCTCTCGTCGCAATCGGTCGCCTATGCGAACGAACGCACCCAGTTTGGCAAGCCAATCGGAAAGTTCCAGGCGATCCAGCAGCAGCTCGCCGTGCTTTCGACGCAGGCGGCGGCCTGCGGCGTGATCACCGACCATGCCTGCGCTCAGGCCGACAAACGCGGGCACGATGCGGTCTTCGAGATTGCCGCCGCGAAGATCCGTGTGGACGATGCATCGAGCATCGCGACGTCGATTGCACATCAGGTGCACGGGGCGATCGGCTTCACTTACGAACATGGGCTTCACTTCGCGACGCGCCGCCTCTGGTCGTGGCGCGCGGAGTTTGGCGCGGGCCGCGAATGGGCCGAAGAACTTGGCCGCGAAACGATTGCGGCTGGCGCCGGCGCGCTCTGGCCGCGCGTGACAGCGAGATAGATTTCGATACCGCAGGAGGACAGACGCCGATGAAAGTTTCCGAGGCCCTGAAGAGCCGCATTACCTGCCGCGCCTTTCTCGACAAGCCGGTGCCGGAAGAGACGGTGCGGCAAATTCTCGAGGAGGCGAAATACGCACCATCGGGCGGCAATCTCCAGCCCTGGCATGTCTATGTGCTGACAGGCGCCAGGCTGAAGGAATTTCTCTCGATCATCGAGACGAAACAGAAGGATGCTCCCTTCGGCGAGGGGACGGAATACGATATCTACCCGAAGGGCCTGACCGATCCCTACAAGGCGCGCCGCTTCAAATGCGGCGAGGACATGTACGCGACAATCGGTGTGACGCGCGAGGACAAGGCGGGCCGGCTGCAGCAGTTCGCCCGCAACTTCCGCTTCTTCGATGCGCCGGTCGCCATGTTCTTCGCCATCGACCGGCAGATGGGGCTCGGCCAATGGTCCGACCTCGGCATGTTCATTCAATCGGTGATGCTCGCCGCCCGCGAGCACGGGCTCCACACGGCGCCTCAGGAAGCCTGGGCGATCTGGTACAAGACCGTGTCGGAATTCGTGGCCATTCCCGAGAACCTCATGCTCTTCTGCGGGATGGGCCTCGGCTATATGGACGAGGGCGCGCCCATTAACAAATTGCGGACCGAAAGGGCGCCGCTGGAGGAATTTGCGACGTTTTCCGGATTCTGAGTGGCGCTTCCTGAAAGATACATGCAAATTCCGTTCATCACGGGTTCAGCGTCGCT
>JACIYQ010000331.1 GCA_014359855.1 Parvibaculum sp. | reverse complement strand
ACCGCCGTCAACGTCTCCGGCGACAGCGAAAGCGTTCCCGGCCAGGCATCCGAATGACCGAAGGAACAGCCATAGGGGATCGCGGGCAGCATCAGCACGTTTCGCCTGCGGCAGGCTTCCCCGCAGATCGCTTCGGCAAGCATCGTATCCGTGCCGGTCGCAAGATGCGGCCCGTGCTGCTCCGTCGCGCCGATCGGCAGGACCGCGATGGTGCGGCCTCTTGCCGAAATCGCCGCGCCGACCTGAGGACCGGTCGATCTTTCCCATGAGGTCATGCTGTTTCCTTTCCTGCCGCCTGCCGAACGCCCGGTCAGACAAAGGTGAGGTAGCGGTCGCGTTCGGTCTTCGTCACCGCGTAGAACTGCGCGTCCCACTCCTTGCGCTTCTGCGCGACGAAGATGTCGACGAACTCTTCGCCGAAGACGCTGCGGGCGAATTCGCTTTCCTCCAGCGCATCGGATGCTTCGAGGAGTGTGCGCGGAAGGCGGCGCATGTTGCGCCCGCGCGAACGGACGTCTCGCGAGAGATAGAGATTGTCGTTGAGCGGCTGGCCCGGATCGGCTTTTCGCTCCAGACCATCGAGACCCGCATAGAGGCTGAGCGCGGCAGAGAGATAGAAATTGGCGCTCATGTCCGGCGCGCGGTTCTCGATGCAGGGGCGGTTCATCGGCAGCCGCAGCATGGCGGAGCGGTTGTTGCGGCCATAGGCCTGCAGCACCGGCGCCCAGGACATGTCGGGCATGTCGCCCTGCGCTATGAGACCCTTGTATGAATTGTAGCTCGGGCAAGTGAAGGCGCAGAGCGCCTGCGCATGCTCGAGAAGCCCGGCTGCAAAATGAAGCGTCTCGTCCGTCGCATCGAGTCCGTAGCTCCGTGCAAGCTCGCCCACGGGACGTACCGATGCATCGAACAGGTTTTCTCTCGTGTCCATGTCCATCAGCGACATGTTGTGATGCGCGCCGGAACGAAAGTCGTTGCTGAAAGGCTTCGGCATGAAGCTCGCCACCGCCCCATGCTTGCGCGCGATGCTTTTCACCATGAAGCGGAAGAAGGTGAGCCTGTCGGCCGTCGTCAGTGCGTCCGCATAGCCGAAGTCGATTTCGAATTGACCGTGTCCGCCCTCCTGGTCGAAGGAATAGAGCCCCCATCCGAGCCCCTCGACATAACGCGTCAGCTCTTCGAGAAAAGGGCCGGCAAGCGAAATCTGGTTGAGATCGTAAGCAGGCGTCGGCCCATGGAAGGTTTCGCCCTGCAACGGGGCAAGCGTGTCGCCCTCGCGCCGGAGCACGTAGAATTCGGGCTCGATGCCGAGATTGAAGATGAGCCTTCTCGCCGCAGCTTTTTCCGAGGCGCGCTTGAGAATCACGCGGCTGCAATTCGAATAGGGTTGCCCGTGGAAATGCATGTCCGAGGCGAACCAGCAATAGCGCTTGTCCCAGGGGAGGATCGTGGCGCTGGCGAGGTCCGGCACGGCCGCGCATTCGTCGAAGTGCGGACCGACGAGGCCCATGCCTTCGAGCGCACCGACCGTGAACAGTTCGGAGCCGCCCATCATGTGCGCGAGATGGCTCACCGGCACGCATTTCGTCTTGGAGACGCCGTGAACATCCACATAGGTGGCGTAGCAATATTCGACGCCCTCGCTCGCGAGCTTTTTCTGAAGCTCCTTCGCCAGCTCCCCGTTCACCTGGTTCGTGTCGGTCATTCCGGAAATCCTCTCCATCGCCTTCAGGCCACGCTGCACAAGAAGGGCCCTGCGCACCGCGTCTTCAGGCCCTGAAGAAGCATGCTATAAATTTAATTGATCAGTCAATTAAATTATTCAAGAGGTCGGATTGAGTATGATGCTTCCGAACCGGAGAGGTCGCGGAAGGGCCGCGCTTCGCACCCAAGGCAACAAGATGACGGCACCTTCAATTTCAATACGTCACGCGGAAGAGGCGGACCTTCCTGGCATTCTCGCGATCTACAACGATGCTGTCGTGAACACGACGGCGATCTGGAACGAAACGGAATCGGACCTCGATGGACGGCGCCTCTGGTGGCGTGAGCGCACGTCGCGGGGCTTCCCCGTACTCGCCGCCGTGGACGGAGAGCGTATTGCCGGTTACGCAACCTTCGGCGACTTCCGCCCGCATGAGGGCTATCGCTTCACGGTCGAGAATTCCATCTATGTGCGGGCGGATCTGCGAGGCCGCGGGATCGCCGGATTGATGATGGTGCCGTTGATCGAGGCCGCCGAGACACTCGGTATGCATGCCATGGTGGCGGGCATCGAAGCGGGCAACCTCGCCTCCATCCGGCTTCACGAGCGTTTCGGTTTCCGCGAGGTGGCGCGCATGCCGGAAGTGGGCATCAAGTTCGGCCGCTGGCTCGATCTCGTCCTGATGCAGAAAATACTCGGCTGACGAAAGGATGTCCGGCGCTACTGCGCGACGAACCCACCATCGACCGGAATATTTGCACCGGTCATGAAGGATGCCCGGTCGGAACAGAGCCAGACGATCAACTCCGCGACCTCGTCCGGCGTACCGATCCGCCCGATCGGATGCATCGGTTTCATCAACTCGCGGCTCGTCGCCTTGCCGCCGGTCGACTGCGCCGCGAGGGAATCGAGCATGCGCGTGCCGATACCGCCGGGACAGACCGAGTTCACGCGAATACCCAGCTTGCCGTATTCAAGCGCCGCATTCTTGGTCAGGCCGTTGACGCCATGCTTGGAGGCAACATAAGGCGCAAGCCCCGGAAAGCCGATGAGCCCGGCAATAGATGCGAGATTGACGATGGCACCGCCGCCATTCTTCAGCATCTGTCTTATCTCGGATTGCAGACAGAGAAAAACGCCGCGCAGATTGACCGCTATGACACGGTCGAAATTGTCGAGCGGCTGCTCGGCGAAGGGCACGATTTTGCCCTCGATACCGGCATTGTTGCAGGCGCAGTCGAGACGTCCGAACCGCTCGACCGTCTTTGCGACCAGAGCATCGACATCAGCAGGACTGGCGACATCCGCCGCCGTGAAGAAGGCGTTACCGCCCTGCTTCCGGATCAGGTCTACGGTTTCTTCCCCACCTTCGGCATTGACGTCGGATACGGCGACTTTGGCTCCCTCCGCGGCAAATTTGAGCGCGGTCGCCCGCCCGATCCCCGCACCCGCGCCCGTCACTATCGCAACCTTGTCCTGCACCATTCCCATAACCCGCCTCCCACGATTGCTTCCGAGCTTTTTTCGAGAATGGCTTCGCCGCATGGATCGTTCATTGATCCCGGTCAAAGACCTTCCCGGCCACAGGCTTTAGAAAAAAGCTGCGCAAAGCTCTGCCGTTACTTCCGCAAAGGAGAGAAGCGATGAGAGTCTCAGACGCCATGCACAAGACCGTCTCATGGGTATCGCCCAAGACGACCGTCCCCGAGATAGCGAAAATCATGAAGGACAAGGACATCGGCGCCGTGCCGGTGGGCGAGAACGACCGGCTGATCGGAATGGTAACCGATCGCGACATCGCGCTCCGGGCCCTTCCGAACGGACGCGACGTCGCGTCCATGACCGCCCGGGACGTGATGACAGCCGGCATCATTTGGTGCCGGAGCGAAGACACGCTCGAGGATGCCGTTCACCTGATGGAATCGAAGAAAATCCGCCGCCTGCCGGTCATCGATACCGGCAAGCGAATGGTCGGCATGCTCAGCCTCGGCGACATCTCGCATTCCGCGAGCAAAGCCCTGACCGACGAGTTCGTGAAGGCGGTGAGCGACCACCACACCTGAGCCAGCTCCGGCACTCGGCCGGAGAATGGTGCCCCTGGCCGGACTCGAACCAGCACGTTGTTGCCAACAACAGATTTTGAGTCTGCCGCGTCTACCATTCCGCCACAGGGGCACTGAAGCGTCGGGCGCGCATCATAATGAGCCCGGGCATGCCTTCAATGGAAAAGA
>JACIYQ010000330.1 GCA_014359855.1 Parvibaculum sp. | reverse complement strand
AAGCGGGTTTCGAGTTCGGCGAAGAGGTCGCGGTCGCCATAGATGAAGCGCGCCTCGAGAAGCGCGGTGCGGATGGTGAAATCCTCGCGCGAGAGGCGGATGCAATCGGCGATGGAGCGCGTCGAATGGCCGACCTTGAGGCCGAGATCCCAGAGCGCATAGAGCATGTATTCGACCACGCTCTCGCCCCAGGGTGTCTGCTTGTAGGGCAGCAGGAAGAGGAGATCGATGTCGGAGCCGGGCGCCAGCGTGCCGCGGCCATAACCGCCGACGGCGGCGATGGCGATGCGCTCGGCCCGGCTCGGGTTTGGCGCGGAGAACATGTGTTCGGTCGCGAAGGTATAGAGTTCGCGGATGATCGTGTCCTGCAGGTAGCAGATGCTCTCGGCGCAGGAGCGGCCGCGATGCGCGCCCTGCTCCAGCCGCTCGCGCGCCCTGGCGCGGCCGTCCATGAGCGCGGATTTGAGCACCGCGACGACGCCGCGCTTCAGGGCGAGGCCGTCCTTCGCCGAGGCGCGCACGGCATCGAGCTTCTCGCGGATGGCGCCCGGATCGGCGATTTCAAGCAGGCTCGGCAATATGCGGCCCATCAGGGCTTCTCCCGGATTCCAATGCGGAGGGACAGACGAGAAGCTTTATCACATCTCGCCCAAGGTACGGAAATCCTTGCCGCTTTCGCGGGCCCGAGGTTCAATCGCTTGACATTATTTTGCCGTGACCGGCATTGTGACCGCGATTTTCACGGGCCCCGGAGCGACACTCGCGGAGCCGGACAGGCGGACTGGTTTTGACGCATAATTCCGAGATCGACCGGGGCAAGATTTTCAGCCGCCTCCTGCAGGGATGGTGGAAGGACCGGGCGCAGTTTTCGCGCAAGAAGATCCATCGCACCTGCCCGGTCTGCGGCTATCACGGGATATTCCTCTCCGTCGGGCGGCCTTCGCGCTGGGATTCGCGCTGCCCGAATTGCGGGAGCCGCGAGCGGCACCGGCTCATGCAGCTCTATCTCGACGAGCACGGCATCGACCTTTCGAAGATGAAGATCCTGCAATTCGGCCCCGAGAAGTGGCTGATGCGGGCGATGAAGAACAATCCGGACTACGAGCCCGCCGACCTCTATGCGGAGATCGCGAAATTCCGGCTCGACATCACCAAGATCGACCGGCCCGACAATTTCTTCGACGTCGTGATCGCGAACCATGTGTTCGAGCATGTGGAAGACGACAAGGCGGCGATGCGGGAAATGTTCCGTGTGCTGAAGCCCGGCGGCTACGGCTTCTTCTCGGTGCCGGTCAACCTGTCGCGCGCGGAGACCTACGAGAATCCCGCGATCACCGATCCGGACGAACGCTTCGTGCATTTCGGCGGCACGGACCACAAGCGCTTCTATGGCCGCGACTTCGCGGAGAAACTCGAAGCGGCGGGTTTCAAGATGGAGGCCTACCGGCGCAAGCCGGAAGAGGAAGCGAAGTGGGGATTGCTGCGCGACGAGTGTATTTATATCGCGCGGAAGTAGAGTCGTTTCCTTTCCCCAATTCGTCATGACCCGCTTTATGCGGGTCATCCACGTCTTTCTTTTTCATTCGCTGCCAAGACGTGGATGGCCCGGACAAGCCCACTGCTGTCCGGTTTAATTTTCAATCCCGAATTTAACCGTCATGACCCGGCCCTCCTTCAAACTTTTTTGGCGAGTCATCCACGCCTGCCCCGGCGAAAGCCGGGGTCTTCTTTCCTGCCTTCCGTGCCGCAAAGACGTGGATGGCCCGCATAAAGC
>JACIYQ010000033.1 GCA_014359855.1 Parvibaculum sp. | reverse complement strand
TCTCTTTCTCGACCTTGTCTTTTTCTTTGCCGTAGCGTTCCTGAAGAATGCCGGCAAGCCTGTCACGTTTGCCTTCGATCTTTTGCAGATCGGAATCGGTAACGTCGCCCCATGCCTCCTTTACGCGGCCCTTCATCTGCGTCCAGTTGCCTTCAATCTGGTCCCAATTCATTGATGTACTCCTGTTACTGCTGCATCACCGTGGCTGGCCTCGCTACTTCCTCAAAGCGGAGGGCCAGGGCGCCTCGTGTACCCGAAGATGAGACTCACCAGGAAGAGCACGAGGAAGATGACGAAAAGGATTTTCGCGACGCCGGCCGAGGCTGCCGCAATACCACCAAAGCCGAAAACAGCGGCGATCAAGGCGATCACGAAGAAGACTGCTGCCCAGTAAAGCATGGTTCACCGTCCCTTGTTTATGGTCCGCCTGCCGGCGGTTATCCGTCCGGCTGGCCGTGCCGATCGCATCGGCGACGAAAGCCCATCGGCATGCATATGAAACTGGCGGGAGGCGTCAGGGTTCCATGAAGTTCCACGCCCTTATCGTCTGGCCGGAGAAGAGCCAATTGCGCGGGACGTCTGCCGAATCCATCCGTCCCGGAATGATCCCTTAGGTTATTTGACGTCGGCGCCCGGCTCGCTTACCGAAAACTCGCCGTCCGCGAACGAATCTGCTGATCGCGATCGCGATGCGATAGAGCGATCTGCAACAGCAACCAGACGACACCGCTCATCGCCAGCGCCGAGAAGAGCGAGATGATGGCAAGAGGAATGAGCCACCGCATTGTCTCGAATGACTCTGTCAATGGCCGGGCGGCAAGAATGCCGGCGATGAAGAGCGTGCCGCCCACGATCCAGAACGAACGAAGACGCCGCTCCCACTTCTGCTGGGTGACCTCCGACATGACGCTCATGCTGTAACTCCCTTCCGAGATCGTGTGGTGGCCGGACTTATGGCGACAACGCGGTCCGGGCGAATCCGTTGCATGAGGGCTGACTATCCGGCCATCCGCTTACGACTTAATGGCAGGCATTTTTCTTCGCCCCCGACGCCCGGAACGAATTGCGGGGGAACGCGTTGAAAGGATGTCCGGAGGAGGGTGTGTGGGCGACGGTTACATAAATTGACTGAATTCCCCATGAATTGCCTAGGGGCGTCGCGACAATTGCAGTCTGAGTTGAACGGAAGTCTGTTGACGACGGACTTGGGCGCCGGAAATCACGACCGGCGGCAACAGAGGAGAGACAGGCGCGCTTGCATATTCGGCGACCTCACGAGCCCCCCACTCTGCACACAAGGTCCCCCGAAATTGCATCGAGAGCCGGCCTCATTCTCAGCCGCCGATCTCTGGTTGCCCTCCCCGGGGCAGTGATGCGGAAAAGCGAACCCCATGCAGCGCAGCCCCGGGACTTCCCATTCACGATTAGAAGAATGGCAGGCGAGAAACGAATGTCCCACGAGCCCTACTACCTACAGTCAGCCTATCGCGCCCGACAAGGCGGAACAGTGGCGCCAGGCCGTTCACGGTCTGTGACGGAAACCATGGAGTCGGAAGAATTCTGCAGAGAGCTTCTGGAAAGCGCCCGGTGGCCGGAAGGACCTGTCTGCATGAATTGTGGTGCCAAGGGAGCGGCGAGCCGCCTCACGACGCGGCCCGGTCTCTGGACCTGCAAGGCCTGCCGGCGGTGTCAGTACAGCGTAACCTCCGGCACCCAGTTGCATCGCTCGCGCCTCCCGGTCTCGGCCTGGGTAAAGCTTTTCTATGCGACACAGATCAGGAATCAGAACCTCACCGCTTCGCAGGTGAGCCGCCGTTTCGACGTGGCCTATCTGACAGCGAAGAGCATGCTGCGCCGGATCGTAGCGTTGCGGCGGGAAATGCCGGAAATGGCGGATCGGCTCGAGCGTTCCCTGCGCGATCTTGCAGGTGGTAACACTCGTAACTGACGCGGAAACGCTTCGGAGGTTTAGAACGTGCTGCCGCGCGCCGGCGGCGCTTCCGGCAGGATCGGGTATTCCCCTCTGTAGTCTGCCAGCGGCCGATAGTCGCCTTCCTCGCCACCTTCCACGATAACGTCGTTCCGGCCTTCGTCTTCCCGTGCCCATTGGGCGACACCGGCGGCAACATCGCGAATGCCCACTGCCAAGCGGACCGCCAGCTCCCGTCCCGACTGACAGGCGAGCGGTTCACGTTCGCAGAAACCAGTGACGTCGCGCGCCGCATGCGATACCATGATTTGTGCATTGGTGAAGGTCGAGAGGTTCGGCGACATGTCGGGTCTGGGATCTGTCGGCCCTTGCGCATAAGCGGCAGGCATGAAGCCGGGTTCCGCCGTGGGCGGCTCGGCCGGTTCCACAAGCTTGATTGCATGGCCGACAAGGACCAGCACTGCCAGCGATTTGATCGCGAACTTGATCATGCCTGACCTCGTCCAATGAGGTTAGGCGGATCGTATCACTTTTCAACAGGTTAAGAGCGTCGCATTTGGTGGATATGAGTTCCGGCCCCCAGGCCGCGTCGGCCTGTCCCAAAGCGGAACGAAGGAAGTCGGTGATTTTGGCAAGCTGGACCGGCTTGCGGAACACAGCTACGGCGCCACAATCGGCCAGACTCGCATAGTGGTACGTTTCGCTTTCTGCCGTCATCAGCATCACGATGACCTTGTGGTTGAGGTTGCGCGCGGCTTCCGCCACGCGAACGCCATCCCATCCTGGCATGTTGACGCCGGGCATGAGAATACGCGGCCGCTCACTGGCGATACGTTCGATTGCCTCATGACCGTCAGCGGCCGTGATGACATCAAGGTCATTCGCCTGGAGAAACTCCACCATCTCCTGAAGCTGAACAGGATCGTCGTCGGCGACGAGCACGCATGCACGCATTTCGAACCCCACTCCATGCGCGGG
>JACIYQ010000329.1 GCA_014359855.1 Parvibaculum sp. | reverse complement strand
GATAGGATGGTATGACGCAGAAGCGGGAAGATATGAGCCGGTTCGCGGCCCAGCGCGTAGCGGGTCTCCCCGAGGCGCAGGGTCTCTACGACCCCCGTAACGAGCACGATGCCTGCGGTATCGGCTTCATTGCGAACATCCACAACCGAAAATCTCACAAGATCATCGAGGATGGCCTGCGGATTCTCGAAAATCTCGAGCATCGCGGTGCCGTCGGCGCGGATCCGAAGGCGGGCGACGGCGCGGGCATTCTGATTCAGCTTCCCGATGCCTTCTTCCGCAAGGAAGCGGCAAAGCTCGGCTTCGAACTGCCGGCCGAAGGCCATTACGGCGTCGGCATGCTGTTCCTGCCGAAGGCGGCCGACGCGCGCCAGAAGATCGCCGATCTGGTGAACAAGATCATTGCCGAGGAAGGCCAGACCCTTCTCGGCTGGCGCGTCGTGCCGGTCGACAATTCCGATCTCGGCGTCTCGGTCATCCCGACCGAGCCCTATCATATGCAGGTTTTCGTGGCGCGCTCGGCGGACTGCGCCGATCAGGATGCGTTCGAGCGCAAGCTCTTCGTCATCCGCAAGCGTGTCTTCAACACGCTGTTCGCCGAGGAAGGCCATGTGCCGGAGGAACTCTATATTCCTTCGTTCTCCTCGCGGACCATCGTCTACAAAGGCATGCTGCTCGCGGCACAGGTCGGCCAGTACTACAAGGACCTGACCGATCCGGAGATGACGACGGCGCTCGCCCTCGTCCATCAGCGCTTCTCGACCAATACCTTCCCGACCTGGAGCCTCGCGCACCCCTTCCGCATGATCTGCCACAACGGCGAGATCAACACGAAGCGCGGCAATGTGAACTGGCTCGCGGCACGCTATGCGACCATGGAGTCGGAGCTTCTCGGCGACGACGTCAAGAAGATATGGCCGATTGCCGTTCACGAGCAGTCGGACACGGCCTGCTTCGACAATGCGCTCGAACTTCTCGTCATGGGCGGCTATTCGCTCACCCATGCGATGATGATGCTCATCCCGGAAGCCTGGGCTGGTAATCCGCTGATGGATGAAGAACGCCGCGCTTTCTACGAATACCACGCCGCGCTGATGGAACCGTGGGACGGCCCCGCGGCGGTTGCCTTTACCGACGGCCGCCAGATCGGCGCGACGCTCGACCGCAACGGCCTGCGGCCTGCCCGCTATTACGTCACCGACGATGGCGACGTGATGATGGCCTCCGAAATGGGCGTGCTGCCCGCGCCGGAGGAAAAGATCGTCGAGAAGTGGCGGCTACAGCCAGGCAAGATGCTCCTCATCGACCTCGATGAAGGCCGGATCGTTTCCGACGCCGAGGTGAAGGCGCAGCTTGCGAAGCTGCACCCTTACCAGACCTGGCTCAACGCGACGCAGATCCAGCTCGAGGAAATGCCTTCCCCGCGCGGTTCCGTGACGACGCCCGGTTACGGCTCGCTGCTCGATACGCAGCAGGCCTTCGGCTACACACAGGAAGACATCAAGTTCCTGATGACGCCGATGGCGATGGATGGCCAGGAAGCGATCGGCTCCATGGGCACGGACACGCCCATCTCCGCGCTCTCCTCGAAGTCGAAGCTGCTCTATACCTATTTCAAGCAGAACTTCGCGCAGGTGACGAACCCGCCGATCGACCCGATCCGCGAAGAACTCGTCATGTCGCTGGTCTCCTTCATCGGCCCGCGCCCCAACCTGCTCGACCTCGAAGGCATGTCGTCGGTGAAGCGCCTCGAAGTGCGCCAGCCGATCCTCACCAACGAGGACCTCGAGAAGATTCGCATGATCGGCGAAGTGGCGGACAACCATTTCCGCACACAGACGCTCGACATCACCTTCGCCGCGAACCGCGACGTAAGCGCCATGGCCGAAATGGTCCAGCGTCTCTGCGAACGCGCGGAAGAAGCGGTCGATCAGGGTTACAACATCGTGATCCTGTCGGACAGGCTGGTCTCGGCCGAACGCATCGCCATTCCGGCGCTGCTCGCGACGTCCGCCGTGCATCACCACCTGATCCGCAAGGGTCTGCGCACAAAGGTCGGCATCGTCGTCGAGACGGGCGAGGCGCGCGAAGTGCATCACTTCTGCTGCCTTGCGGGCTACGGCGCCGAGGCAATCAATCCCTATCTCGCTTTCGAGACGCTGGCGGAGCTCCTGCCGCATCTCGACGAGGGACTGACGCAGAAGGAAGCCGAGAAGCGCTACATCAAGGCGGTCGACAAGGGCATCCTGAAGGTCATGTCCAAGATGGGCATTTCGACCTACCAGTCCTATTGCGGCGCGCAGATTTTCGACGCCGTGGGTCTCTCCACGAGCTTCTGCGACAGCTACTTCACGGGCACCGTGTCGATGATCGAGGGTGTCGGCATTGAGGAAATCGCGCGCGAGACTTTCGAGCGTCACCGCCTCGCCTATTCCGATGCACCCGTGCTGAAGAACGCGCTCGATGTGGGCGGCGAATATGCCTTCCGCATTCGCGGCGAGGATCACGCCTGGACGTCGGACAGCGTGCGCGACCTGCAACATGCCGTGCGCGGCAACAGCCGCGACAAGTACCGGGCCTTTGCGCGCCAGATCAACGAGCAGAACGAACGTCTGCTCACGATCCGCGGCCTTTTCGACATCAAGACCGCCGAGGATGACGGCCGCAAGCCTGTGTCCCTCGACGAGGTCGAACCGGCGTCCGAAATCGTGAAGCGTTTCGCGACCGGCGCCATGTCCTTCGGCTCGATCAGCCGCGAGGCGCATACGACGCTTGCGCTCGCGATGAACCGAATTGGCGGCCGCTCGAACACTGGCGAAGGCGGCGAGGAAGCCGACCGTTTCCGGCCGCTGCCGAATGGCGACAGCATGCGTTCCGCGATCAAGCAGGTGGCGTCGGGACGCTTCGGCGTGACGACGGAGTATCTCGTCAACTCCGACATGATCCAGATCAAGATGGCGCAGGGCGCGAAGCCCGGCGAAGGCGGCCAGCTGCCCGGTCACAAGGTGGATGCAGTGATCGCCAAGGTGCGTCACTCGACGCCGGGCGTCGGCCTCATCTCGCCCCCCCCGCACCACGACATTTACTCGATCGAGGATCTGGCGCAGCTCATCTTCGACCTGAAGAACGCCAACAACAAGGCGCTGATCTCCGTGAAGCTCGTCTCGGAAGTCGGGGTCGGCACGGTGGCGGCAGGCGTTTCCAAGGCGCGCGCCGACCACGTGACGATCTCCGGTTTCGAGGGCGGCACCGGCGCCTCGCCTCTCACCTCGATCAAGCATGCGGGCAGCCCCTGGGAAATCGGCCTTGCCGAAACGCACCAGACGCTTGTGATGAACCGTCTGCGCGGCCGCATCGCCGTGCAGGTCGACGGCGGGCTCCGGACGGGGCGCGACGTCATCATCGGCGCGCTTCTGGGCGCGGACGAGTTCGGCTTTGCCACGGCACCGCTCATCGCGGCCGGCTGCATCATGATGCGCAAGTGCCACCTGAACACCTGTCCTGTGGGCGTTGCAACGCAGGACCCGGAGCTTCGCAAGCGCTTCGTCGGGACGCCGGAGCATGTCATCAACTACTTCTTCTTCGTTGCCGAGGAAGTGCGCGAGCTGATGGCGATGATGGGCTATCGCACGATGAGCGAAATGACCGGCCAGATGCAGATGCTCGACAAGCGCAAGGTCGTGAAGCACTGGAAGGCGAAGGGCCTCGACTTCACGAAGCTCTTTCACAAGCCCGCCGCTCCGGAAGGGGTCGCGATCCATCACTGCGAAACCCAGGATCACAAGATCCACGACGTCCTGGACCGCACGCTGATCGAAAAGGCGAAGGACGCAATCGAACACGGAAAGCCGGTGCAGATCGAACTGCCGATCCGCAACACAGACCGGACGACCGGCGCCATGCTTTCCGGCGAGATCGCGAGGGCGCACGGCCATGCCGGCCTTGCCGACGACACGATCCATGTGAAGCTCACCGGCACCGCGGGCCAGAGCTTCGGTGCCTGGGTCGCTGCGGGCGTGACGCTCGAACTTGAAGGCGAGGCGAACGACTATGTCGGCAAGGGCCTGTCCGGCGGCCGGCTCGTTGTCTACCCGCCCGCCAAGAGCCGCATCGTGCCGGAGAAGTCGATCATCGTCGGCAATACCGTTCTTTACGGCGCGATCAGCGGCGAGTGCTACTTCCGCGGCGTCGCGGGCGAGCGTTTTGCCGTGCGCAACTCAGGCGCCATTGCCGTCGTCGAAGGCACGGGCGATCACGGTTGTGAGTACATGACGGGTGGCATCGTCGTCGTTCTCGGCGAGACGGGCCGCAACTTCGCGGCCGGCATGTCGGGCGGCATTGCCTATGTGCTGGACGAGGACGGCATGTTCGAGAAGCGCTGTAACCTTTCGATGGTCGATCTCGAGCCGGTTCAGGAAGAGCACGACCTCATGGAGCGGCATCGCCACCAGACGGGCGATCTCGAAAGCCACGGCCGTGTCGACGTGATGAGCGACATGACCCGCTTCGACGCGGAGCGGCTGCATCAACTCATCGAGAACCATGCGCACTACACCAATTCGGCGCGCGCGCAGTACATTCTGAACAACTGGGAGGCCATGCTGCCCAAGTTCCGGAAGGTCATGCCGGTGGAATATCGCCGCGCACTTCGGGAAATGCAGCGCGCGCAGGAAACTGCGCAAGCGATGGCCGCAGCGGGAGAGTAAGTGTTGGGCAAGATCACAGGCTTTCTGGAAATCGACCGGCAGGACCGG
>JACIYQ010000328.1 GCA_014359855.1 Parvibaculum sp. | reverse complement strand
TCGTCCAGCGAGCGCTGATGCGGGAACAGGCCTTCCTCCCAGCCGGGCAGGAACACCGTGTCGAATTCCAGCCCCTTGGCGCTGTGCAGCGTCATCAGGTTGATCTTGTCGGCGGTTTCGTTCTGCTCGAATTCCATCACCAGCGAGATATGTTCGAGATATCCCGCCAGATCGTCATGGCTCTCCATGGAGCGCACGAGTTCCTTCAGGTTGTCGAGCTTGCCGGGCGCGTCCGCCGACTTGTCGTTCTGCCACATCTCGGTATAGCCGGACTCGTCCAGAACGATCTCGGCAAGCTCCGTGTGCGGAAGGACGCCGGCCAGAGAGCGCCAGCGCTCGACCATTTCCACGAAATTCGCCACGGCGCGCCGTGCCGCGGGCTTCAGCTCTTCCGTCCCGGTCAGCATCCTCGCGGCGCGGTAGGGCGAGACGCCCTGCATGCGCGCCGCCTCCATGATCGTCTGCAGCGCCACCTTGCCGATGCCGCGCGCCGGCCGGTTCACGATGCGCTCGAAGGCGAGCCCGTCGTCGGGTTGCGCGACGAGGCGGAGATAGGCGTTGGCGTCGCGGATTTCGGCGCGCTCATAGAAGCGCGGGCCGCCGACCACGCGGTAGGGAATGCCGAGATTGATGAAGCGGTCTTCGAATTCGCGCATCTGGAACGAGGCGCGGACGAGGATCGCCATGTCGCACAGCAACTGTCCCTGCCGCTGCAACTGTTCCACTTCCTCGGCGACGGCACGGGCTTCCTCCTCGCCGTCCCAGTAGGAGGCGATCTTGATCTTCTCGCCCTCGTTTCCTTCCGTCTCCGTCCAGAGCGTCTTGCCGAGGCGCTGTTCGTTCGCAGCGATCAGGCCCGAAGCCGCGCCGAGGATATTCGCCGTCGAGCGGTAGTTGCGTTCGAGGCGGATCACCTTCGCGCCGGGAAAGTCCTTTTCGAAGCGGAGAATGTTGTCCACCTCCGCGCCGCGCCAGCCATAGATCGACTGGTCGTCGTCGCCGACGCAGCAGATGTTCCGGTGCTTCTGCGCCAGCAATCGCAGCCATAGATATTGCGCGACGTTGGTGTCCTGGTACTCGTCCACCAGCATGTATTTGAAACGCTCCTGATATTCGGCGAGCACCTCTTCGTGCGTCTGGAAGATCGTCAGCACTTCGAGCAGCAGGTCGCCGAAGTCGGCCGCGTTCAGCACCTTCAATCGCGCCTGATAGGCGGCATAAAGCTCGCCGCCCTTGCCGTTCGCGAAGGCCTGCGCCTCGCCGGCGGGCACCTTGCCGGGGGCGAGGCCGCGGTTCTTCCAGCCGTCGATATAGGAGGCGAGCTGGCGCGCGGGCCAGCGCTTCTCATCGATCCCTTCGGCCTGGATGATCTGCTTCATCAGGCGCACCTGGTCGTCGGCGTCGAGAATGGTGAAGTCGGAGCGCAGCCCCGCAAGTTCCGCATGACGGCGCAGCATCTTCGCGCCCAGCGCATGGAAGGTGCCGAGCCATTGCATGCCCTCGACAGCGCCGCCGATGAGCCCGCCGATGCGTTCGCGCATTTCGCGCGCCGCCTTGTTGGTGAAGGTCACGGCGAGGATCTGTCCCGGCCAGGCGCGCTTCGTCGCCAGCAGATGGGCGAGCCGCGTCGTCAGCACGCGCGTCTTGCCCGTGCCCGCGCCCGCCAGCACCAGCACCGGCCCGTCGAGACTTTCCACCGCCTCGCGCTGCTCGGCATTCAGCCCCTCGAGCCAGGGCGCGCGCATGGCTCCCATCGCGCGCTCGCTGGTCGTGAGCCCGCTCGACCGGGCAGTCGTTTCCTCGGGGATGCTCCCGAGATCGAAGGGATCACTCGTCATTATTGTCTTTCGGGCTCTTCCGGCTTGAAGGGCGGCGCCCGGAAATGGTCCGGCGGGCGAATCCGCGCTGCACCTTGCAAGCATAACATGGGGAGGCCTCGGCCCGCTTCCCGCGCCGCTTGAGCGCTGCTTGAGCGCGTGCTAAGGGTTCTAATCCTTAAGTCCTTGTAATTCCAGAAAAAAGAGGGGCGGGACGTGAGCGGGGCAGACAGTGCGCGTGACGGCATGCGCGAGGTCAACATGATCGTGCTCACCGTGCTGGCGCTGGCCGTCGGGCTTGCCACGGGTGTCGGCGCGGTGACCTTCCGCTCCATGCTGGTCGGCCTCCACAACCTCTTCTTTTTCGGCCAGTTCTCCCTCACCCCCACATCCGGCGCGACGGGGCCCTTGAGCCCGCTCGGGGTCCTCATCATCCTCGTGCCGGTCGCGGGCGGCCTCGCCGTCGTCTGGATCACGCGGCGTTTCGCGCCGGAGGCGAAGGGCGGCGGCATCACCGACGTCATGGACGCCGTCTATCACCGAGAAGGAAAGATCAGGCCGCGCGTCGCCGTGGTGAAGACCATCGCCTCCGCGCTGTCCATCGGCTCTGGCGCCACGGTCGGCCGCGAAGGCCCCATCGTGCAGATCGGTTCGGCCATCGGCTCCGCCGCCGCACAATTCGCGCGGCTGCCGTCCTGGCAGCGGATCACGCTGCTCGCCGCCGGTGCGTCGGCCGGCATTTCGGCCACCTTCAACACACCGCTTGGCGCCGTGCTTTTCGCGCTCGAGCTCATCCTGCCGGAAATCAGCGCGCGCACCTTCCTGCCGGTCGTCATCGCCACGGGCTCGGCCACCTGGCTGGGCCGTGTCGTCTTCGGCTCCTATCCGGCCTTCGTGCTGCCGGAGATGTATTTCGCGGCCTCCGAGATGGACCACATCTTCAATCTCGGCGCCTTCGTCGTGCTCGGGCTTCTGTCCGGTCTCGTCGCCTGGGGCTTCATCCGCACGCTGCTCTTCGCGGGCGAGGTCATGCCGCGCCGCTTCCCCAACGAATATGTGCGCGCGGCGGCGGGCTTCACCGGCATCGGCATCGGGCTCTTCCTCTTCGCGCAGTTCACCGGCCACTACTACATCATCGGCGGCGGCTACGACGCCATCGCCGCAATCCTCGAAGGTCATGTAACCACCTTCGCGCTCCTTGCCGTTCTCTGCCTCGCGCAGGTGCTGGCGACGTCGCTCTCCATCGGCTCGGGCGCGTCGGGCGGCGTCTTCGCGCCCATGCTGTTCATCGGCGCGGCGCTGGGCGGTGCCTTCGGCGCCTTTCTGCATCTCATCGACCAGAGCCACGGCATCGGCATTCCCGACTACGCGATCATCGGCATGGCGGCTGTCGTCGGCGGCGGCACGGGCGCTGCCATGACAGCCATCACCATGAATTTCGAGATGACGCGCGACTACAACATCATCGTGCCGCTCATCATCGCCGTTGCCGTCTCCATCGGCCTTCGCCGTGCGCTCATGGGCGACAACATCTTCAGCGCCGAGCTGGTGCGCCGCGGCCGTCCCGTGCCGAAGGACCGCTATTCCAATCTCTATCTCGTGCGCAGCGCCCGCGAGGTGATGGATGCGAACATCGCCATCATGGCGGCGGAGCTTCCTGTTGCGGATGCGGCGCAATGGGTAAGCGAGGCGGGCATGCCGAATTTCCTCATCCTGCGGGAGGGGAGCCGCATCGCCGGAATCGTCTCGCTCGACAGCCGCATCCGCACGCCGGAACTGCTCGGCACGCATCCAGAAACGATGCGCGACATGGCGATCGCCGATTATGTGATCGTGCGCGAGAACAACATTCTCGAAGAGGTGATGCGCCGTCTCGGCCGGCGCAACGCGACGCTCGCCCTCGTCGTGAAGGACAAGCCCGGCGTGCCGCGCCCCGCCGATGTGCTCGGCGTCATCGGCAAACCGCAACTCGCCGACGCGATCCTCAAGGCGCAGATGAGGTGAACCGGCAGCTCGAGGCCCGGGGGCTGATGCTGAAGAAGGGAACCCTGCTGGACGCCACGCCACGATTGCCGCCGCCACCCACAACCCGCCAACGCCGCCGGCTACACCGCCTTCGCCACCATCTGCAATCTCAGACGGGCCAGCATGCATCCCGCGACATGACCCGCAGCGCCGGGCCCGGCGCAACACACAAGGTCGAACCGCAATAACCAGGGGCAACATCGAACAAAGCATCGGCACTCATACCCGGCAACCTCGAATGCGACGGTTTCGCAGAGGAATCCACAGGGGAGGGTGGTCCGGATAGTAACCGCAGTACTTAACGGCAGTTGCTTCGTCGTGCTGGGCACTCCTCACAATGACGCCGGAGAGGGAAGCTACCCGTAAACCATCCCGTGCCAGCCGGCGCGGTCGAAGGGCGACCATTCGCCTTCCGCCTGCGCGAGGCGGTCGGCGACGGCCCAGAGCACGAGCGGGTTGAAGCCCATGCCGAGATGCGTCGCCGGCACCTCGATGTTTTCCGTCTGCTCCGAAGGCTGCTCGCGGCAGGCTTCCCACGAGACGATGCCGTCGCTTTTCGAATAGATCGAGGTGCAGGGTACGGGCGGGGGCACACGGCGGCGCGCGGCGGCATCCGGTTTCCTCGTGCCGTCCACGGCGATGTCCGAACCGAAAGGGCTGCCCAGCGTCACCACCTGGCGCACCGCATAGGAGAATTCCCTTGCCAGTTCGCGGGCGAAGATGCCGCCCAGGCTCCAGCCGACAATGCTGATGCGCCGTCCATACCGCTCATGTAGTTCCGTCAGCCGCGCGCGCAGCTTCTCATGCAGCTCCCGGCTCGGTCCCCAGTTGTGGCCCTGTTTCCAGGGATGCGTGACATAGCCGAGTTCCTCGAGATAGCGGCGGATGAAGATGGTCGATTCGTCGCCCGTCAGCACGCCGGGCAACACGAGCACGGCATGCCCGTCGCCGCGCGGCGCGGCAAGAAGGGCAGGGATCGCGGGCGCCAGCGCGCCGAGTTCCGCGAAGACGCGCAGCTCACCGAGCCGCGACAGCCAGCCCGGCTCGCGCGATTGCGTTTCGTCGTTGTGCAGATCGCCCCAGCTATCGAACGTGTAGGCCATTGCCACCCCTTGCCGTGTTAGCGCCCATCATACCGCATCGCAGCATGAAAAGGGGGTGAATTTTCGGGGAGGTGGTGGTGCTCAGTGCTGGTGCGTTCCTTCGCCGTGGTCCGGGCAGTCCTCTTCCTCGATCTGCACCGTCGCATGGCCGATGCCGAATTCCGAGGCGAGCCGTCCCTTGATGTCCCCGAGCGCCTTGCCTGCGTCGGTTCCGGGTGTGAGTTGCGCATGGAGTGTCGCAACCGCGCGTCCCGTGCCGAGCGACCAGGCGTGAACGTGATGCACATTGCAGATGCCGGGCACGTTGCCCATCAGGTCTTCCGCGATCGTTTCGCCGCCCGCGCCTTCGGGCGACCCTTCCATCAATATGTGCGCGCTTTCCTTCGTGACGCCGATGGCGCTTCGCAGGATCAGCAGCGCGACGAGCACGGAGAGAATCGGGTCGGCGATGGTATAGCCCGTTCCCATGATGATGAGCGCGGCGGCGATCGCCGCGATGGAGCCGAGCAGGTCGCCCATCACATGCAGCGCCGCGCCGCGCATGTTGAGACTGTCCTCGCCGCCATGCAGCAGCTTGAAGGCGACGATGTTGACGAGAAGACCCGCCGCGGCAATCGCGAGCATGGGCACGCCGAGCACGGGCGCGGGCTCCATGATGCGGCCCACGGCTTCTACGAGGATCCATGCCATCACGCCGATCATCACGATACCGTTCGCGAAGGCGGCCAGAATTTCCGCGCGCGCATAGCCATAGGAGCGAGCCGCGTCCGCAGGGCGGCGCGTGAGGCGCGTCGCGACGAAGGCAAGCATCAGCGCGCCCGTATCGGTCAACATGTGGCCGGCATCGGCGAGCAGCGCAAGCGAACCGGACAAGATGCCGCCCGCCGCTTCGAGCACCATGAAGCCGCCCGTCAGCCACATCGCGAACATCACGCGGCGTTCGTTGCCGAGCCCATGGGCATGCGTGGCGTGCGGGTGGGAATGCGAATGATCGTGGTGGTGAGCAGTCATGCCGGAGCTTTCGTTTTGATTCTACCTCTCGTCCCACCCGCCCCTGGGGGAGGGTCGAAATTCACGAAGGGAATTTCGGGGCGGGGGAATCCTTCGCCGACGCCACGCCCCCGCCCCAAGCCGCTTGCAGCGGTTTGCCCCTCCCCTCTGTATGGACCGGGGACATGGTTGACACCTGTTCGGGGAAATAGGTTACACCTTCTGGGGGGCTTGCTGAAGCGTTTGCGGATCCGCGTCTGGGGCGGAACAGGCGTCTGGAGAAGATTGCGGCATTGATCGACTGGTCGCGTCTTGCGGGGCTGGCGAAGAAGGCGCGCAAGGGCGAGACGGGCCGTCCGCCCTACGATCCCTTGTCGATGCTGAAGAAGGGAACCCTGCTGGACGCCACGATTGCCGCCGCCACCCACAACCCGCCATCGCGCGCGGCATGGATGAAGGCTCCGGTCTCATTCGCCGCCTTCTGTTCCTGCCCGCCCGGGTCAGCGAAAGCGAGGTGGCCGACGGGCTCATCTGCGGCGACGAGCGCGCCGTCCATGCCCGACCGCGGCTACGAGAAGAAGGCCCGGCGCGAACGCCTCAAGGCGGAAGGCATCAAGGATCGCATCATGCATCGCAGGCACAGATACATGCCCGAGCTGCCGTACTGGCAGAAGCGCCGCAACGATCTCATCGCCCGGCGCCATGCACCCGTCGAGGCCGTGTTCAGCGCCCTCAAGCGGCTCTATGGCGGCGCCCGAACCAGATGTCACAGCCTCGCCGCCAATGCCGCCGGCTACACCGCCTTTGCCACCGTCTGCAATCTCAGACGGGCCAGCATGCATCCCGCGACATGACCCGCAGCGCCGGGCCCGGCGCAACACACAAGATCGAACCGCAATAACCAGGGGCAACATCGAACAAAGCATCGGCCCTCATACCCGGCAACCTCCAATGCCACGGTTTCGCAGAGGAATCCCGAGGGGGGTTAAACGGCCCGACTTTCAGCATGTCGGCAAAGGCGGACGATGGCGGGCCGTTTGGGGCGGGGGAAACGAGTATCCCCCGCCCTCGAAATCCGCCTTATTCGAAAATCAGGCTGATCGTTTCCGCAACCATGGCGGGCCGCTCATTGCCTTCGATTTCCATCGTCACTTCATTGATGATCTGCGTGCCGCCGGCCTTGGGCGTCGCATCCTTCAGCTTCACGCGGCAGCGCACGCGGCTGCCCACGGGCACCATGTTGGTGAAACGCACCGAGTTCGAGCCGTAATTGATGCCGCGTGTGGCGCTCTTCACGGTGCTGATCTTGCCCATGAGATAGGGCAGCAGAGAAAGCGTCAGATAGCCATGGGCGATGGTGCCCATGCCCAGTTCCTTCTTCGTGCGCTCCGGATCGATATGGATCCACTGATGGTCGCCCGTCGCATCCGCGAAGAGGTTGACGCGGTCCTGGTCGAGCGTGATCCACTCGCTGACGCCGATTTCATTGCCTTTTTCAGCGACGTAGTCAGCGACCGTATCGAAAACGCGCATAGTCTGTCTCCATTCCCAGTCTGGTAATTTGGTACGGCCAAGCCGCCGGATCGGGGGCTAAAGTTAGCCGCCCCGGCTCCGTAGCGCCAACTCATATTCCGGGCAGGGCCCTATCTCGACAGCCGGATGCGGACCCGCCGGTCCTCTTTCGCGTCCCAGGTCAGCGTTTCCTCGAGCCAGCCCCAGGCCTCGCCTTCCGAGTTGATCGCGATCCTGGAGGCGGGCCAGCCCAGCGCCTCGAATTCCCTGGCGACGTTGCGCGCGCGCTTGCGCGAGAGTTCGGCATTGGCGGCGGCATTGCCGGTCTTGCTGGACTTTCCGAACAGGCAGATCTGCTGCGCGTTCTGGCCCTTGGCGAACTTGTAGATGCGCTCGAACTCCTTCTGGTATTTCGGGTCGATGCGGCTCGAATTCGTATCGAAATACACATAGTAATTCTTGTCGAACGCCTTGTTCGACTTGCCGAGATTGCGGCACTGATGCCCCTGCGTGTGCATCTCGGATGTCTGCGCCACGGCCATGCCGCCAAAGGCAATTGCCCCCAGAGCCAAAATCCCGGCCATCGTCAGCCCGCGCATCGTCATGCCCATCTCAGCCTCCATGCAGGTGAACCGCTTCAGTCTAGAGCAGATTCATCTTAATCGCAGTCATATCCGCATGCGGCGAAGTAATTTTGACATTCGCCTGGTGTGAAGGCGTCGATGGCTTCGCCGGTGATGCGCCAGAGGTCTTCGGCCGTACGGGCGGCGGCCTTTCGCAGGAACGACTTCAGCTTCGAGAATGCGTTCTCGATCGGATTGAAGTCCGGGCTGTAGGGCGCCCGGCAGCGCTCACCCTCCGGCGTGTGCCCGCTCAGCATCAACTCAATCAGCCGCTCTCGACCGATCGGCGTTAAACGGGCATTCTTGTGCATGTTCATTCGGGCTTGCCTCCAAGGATCGCTGAAGTCTGGTAACTCCAGTCTCCTCGGTCAGGCCCGAATGGACAACCTATTGAAAGCCCACATCTAG
>JACIYQ010000327.1 GCA_014359855.1 Parvibaculum sp. | reverse complement strand
TTGTCCAATTTAGCGCCTGCCTAAAGTTTCGGCAAGGCAAATCGCTTGCGCCGGGCTGCGCGGGATGCGAAACGAGCGGATATGAACGTCGCCGCGCTGATTGTGGCGGCCGGCCGCGGCAGCCGCGCGGGACCCGGCGCGCCGAAGCAATATCGCCAGCTTGCCGGGGAGCCCGTGCTCCGCTGGACCCTCGGCGCCTTTGCCGCCCATCCCCTCATTTCGAGCGTCATGGCCGTCATCCATGAGGAGGACGGGGAAGCCTATGCGCTTGCCTCGGCGGGCCTGGCGAAGCTTCTCGATCCTTGCCCTGGGGGGACGACCCGGCAGGCATCGGTCAGGGCAGGTCTCGAAAGGCTTGCCGCCTCACCGCCCGATTACGTGCTCATCCATGACGGGGCGAGGCCGCTGGTCTCGGCGCGGCTCATCGCGGATTGCATTTCGGCATTGGCGGAACATGCAGGCGCGCTTGCCGCCCTTGCCGTCACCGACACGATCCGCCGCGCAACGGCGCAGGGGCTTGCGGGCGAGACGGTCGACCGCACGGGGCTCTGGCGGGCGCAGACGCCCCAGGCCTTTCGCTTCGGCGACATTCTCGACGCGCATCGGCGCGCATCGGGCGACAACTACACGGACGACGTCGCGGTGGCGGCGGCCGCTTGTATCGACATCGCGATGGTCGAGGGTGACGAAGACAACATCAAGATTACGAGCGCGGAAGACCTCAGACGTGCGGAGCGCATCATCATGCGGGGCGGAGATGTGAGAACGGGCACCGGCTTCGACGTTCACCGGTTCGGCCCGGGCGATCACGTCTGGCTGTGCGGTGTGAAGGTGCCTTACGCGTTCGGCCTTGTCGGCCATTCGGATGCGGATGCCGGGCTGCACGCGGTCACCGACGCGATCCTCGGCGCCATCGGCGCGGGCGATATCGGCCAGCATTTTCCGCCGGGCGATCCGAAGTGGAAAGGCGCGTCGTCCGACATCTTTCTCGAGCACGCTGCGGCGCTGGCGCGCGACGCCGGCGCGCGGATATCGAATGTCGATCTCACCCTGATCTGCGAACAGCCGAAAATCGGACCTCATGTTCCCGCCATGCGAAAGCGGATCGCCGAAATTCTTTCTCTCGACATGGCACGGGTGAGCGTCAAAGCGACGACGACGGAGGGACTTGGCTTCACCGGCCGCGGCGAAGGCATCGCCGCACAGGCACTCGCAACGCTCATCTTCGGGTGACAGCATGATCCGATTGACCGCCCTGCCGCCTTCCCTTCCCCTCCATCATCCAGCCGCGCTCATAGCGACCTGGTTCGGCGCCGGTCTCATCCGTCCAGCTCCCGGTACATGGGGAACGCTCTTCGCCTTTCCCTTCGCCCTCGCAATTGGCTGGGCAGGCGGGTCCTGGGCCCTCCTCTTCTGCTCAGTCGCCGCCTTCGCGGGCGGTATCTGGGCGGCGGGGCAATTTTGCCTGGCGGCAGAGAAAGACGATGCGCCCGAAGTCGTGATCGACGAGGTCGCCGCGATATTCCTCGTTCTCGCCGCCTTGCCGATGACGCCTGTTGCGTGGGTGTCGGCCTTCTTTCTCTTCCGTTTCTTCGACATTCTGAAACCCTGGCCGATCAGCACGATAGAACGGCGCTTCAGGGGCGGCTTCGGCGTCATGATCGACGACATCGCCGCCGCCCTCTTCGCGATCTTCTCCTTCATTCTCATCGACACTCTCTGGCTGGTTCTCACATGAGCATCTTTCCCCGGCGTCTCGTTCATCTCGCCGAACTCACTCTCGCCGATGCGCGGGAGGCAAAGCTCAAGATCGTGACGGCCGAAAGCTGCACAGGCGGGCTGATCGCGGCCTTGCTGACAGATATCGCCGGCTCCTCGGATGTCGTCGAGCGCGGGTTTGTCGTTTACTCGAACGAAGCCAAGCGCGACATGCTCGACGTGCCGGGGGATCTCATCGCAGACTTCGGCGCCGTTTCGGAGCCTGTCGCACGCGCGATGGCCGAGGGCGCACTGAAGAATTCGCGCGGGCATATCGCCGTTTCGGTGACCGGGATTGCCGGACCCGGCGGCGGCACCCCCATGAAGCCCGTGGGGCTTGCCCATTTCGGAGCGGCGCGTAGCGGCCGCAGCATCCTTCACGAGATGCAGCTGTTCGGCGATATCGGACGCGAGGAAATACGCATGAAGAGCGTCGAGACGGCGCTCAATCTCGTGCGGCGGATGATGTAAGTCTATTCCGAGGAAGGAACCGGCGCCCCGGGTTCGAAAGAAGGCGAGCTGCGCCTGCCGCCATAGAGTTCATCGGCGCGATCGATAAACGCCTGCATCATCTTCCCGAACGCTTTCGCGAACACTGCGCCCATCATTTTCTGCAGCGTCGCGCTTCTGAACTCGAAATCGATGAAGAAATGGATGCGGGAACCGCCCCCGGGCAAGGCTTCGAACTGCCATTTGTTGTGGAGATAGCTGAACGGCCCCTGCACATAGCCCACATCGATGAGGCCCGCTTCCGGATCGAGTGTTACGCGGCTCGTGAACTGCTCGCGGAACACCTTGTAGGAAACAATGAGGTCCGCAAGCAGCACCTCCTTGCCGCCGATCTTCTCGCGGCGCCGGATTCGCGCGCCGCTGCACCAGGGCAGAAAATCGGGATAGCGGTCGATGGCAGCCACCAGCCCGAACATTTCTTCCGCTGCGTAGGGAACGTCGCGGATTTTCTCATGCGCCGTCATGGGACTTTCAGCCTTGTACGAGCGTCGCCTGGCGCGCTTCGCGGAGACGGACGAAGTCCTCATCCGCGTGGTAGGACGAACGCGTCAGCGGGCTTGCCGAGACGAGCAGGAAGCCCTTGGTCCGCGCGATGCGCTCATACGACTTGAACTCCTCCGGCGTCACGAAGCGGTCGATGGCGGCGTGCTTTCGCGTCGGCTGCAGATATTGCCCGATCGTCAGAAAGTCGATCGAGGCGGAACGCATATCGTCCATCACCTGCAGCACTTCTTCTCGCGCTTCGCCGAGACCGGCCATGATCCCGGACTTGGTGAAGATCGTCGGATCAAGTTCCTTCACGCGCTGTAGCAGACGCAGCGAGTGGAAATAGCGCGCGCCCGGCCGGATGCCGAGATAGAGCCGCGGCACGGTCTCGAGATTATGGTTGAAGACGTCGGGCCTTGCGGCCACGACCTTTTCCAGCGCGCCTTCCTTGCGCAGGAAGTCCGGCGTCAGGATTTCGATGGTCGTGCCCGGAGAGCGGCGGCGGATCGCTTCGATCACCTCGACGAAATGCTGCGCGCCGCCATCGGCAAGATCGTCGCGGTCGACGGAGGTGATGACGACATGGCGGAGGCCGAGCTTTGCAACTGCCTTTGCCACATTCTCCGGCTCCTGCGCATCGAGTGGCGCGGGAAGGCCCGTTTTCACATTGCAGAAGGAGCAGGCGCGCGTGCAGGTATCGCCCATGATCATCATGGTGGCGTGCTTCCTGGTCCAGCATTCACCGATGTTGGGACAACCGGCTTCCTCGCAAACCGTGACGAGGTTGTTCTCCCGGACGACCTGCTTCGTCTCGGCATAAACCGGGGAACCCGGCGCCTTGACGCGGATCCACTCCGGCTTGCGCAGCACGGGCGTGTCGGGACGCTTTGCCTTTTCCGGGTGCCGGGGCTTTGCCGCGCCCGGCTTCAGCGTATCTACGATCGTGACCATGAACTCGGATACCGTTTGCCTGACTGGACATGGATAACCGCTTGGCCCGATTCAAGCAAATTTGGCCGTTTTCGGGGGCTCAGCCCTTGTCGGCCGGCAGCTCGTAGAGACCGCCGATGACCTGCATTTCGCCTTCCTCCGTCCGGACCGGGAGATAGATCGCCTCGTAGAGCAGGTGTTCGAGGTCCACACCAATGAAATACCCCCGCAAACAGGCAGGTTGGCGCGTCTCGATAATGCGGTTGTGGAATGCGACCTGATCGCTGGCCATTTCCGGCGAATAACAATCCGAGAAGAGCTTGCCGGTAAATCTGTTGCCGAGGCGCTCCTCGTTTTCACTTCCGACCAGCCGGTAGCGCATGTCGGCGCCGTCGTTCACGGGCTCGACGACGAACATGCCGCCCATCGCGCGCGGCATGTCGAGCGGGTTGAAATCGGAACGGAGCATGACGCCGTCTGGTTTAAGGCGCGCCTTCCAGTAGTCCAGAAACTGGCGGCAAAGGGGATGACGCGGTTCGTCGGACTCGACAACCGAGTAGTCGATACCGCTGCCGGCGGGGTGCACATCTAGCTTCGTCGTCACGACCCACTCCTCCTTCATGGAGGCTAAGGCCGCAATCGTTAAGTAAATGCTATCTGTGGCCGGCTCTTTTCACAGTCCCAGACGCAGGAACTGGCTTTCCGGTGCACCGACCTCGGAAAGAGCCTGGCGCAGCCGGTCCGACAGGTCCTTTTCGAGCTTCGAGCCGGCGAGGTTCCGGCTCTCTTCGGGGGCATCCTCGATATCGGAGAGATGGTGCCCGGAGAAACGCGTCAGCGCCCAGTAAGGCAGCATGTCTCCCTTCTGCCAAACTGGTCGAGATTGGGCGTTGCGAATTCACGACCGCCATAGCGCCGAGCATGTGCCCGTTCAGGCTGTCCAGAAGAACGACCTCGGCGTTCTTCGGCATGTTAGCCGAAAGCTCCCCCAAGTATTTTCGTCTCTCCTCGCCGGGCTCAGACGCGCGGCGCGTGCCTCCGGTTTTTCCTCGCCCAGAGGTTCAGCATTTCGACCATCACAGAGAAGGCAACCGCGAAGTAGAGATAGCCCTTCGGGATGTGGAAGTGCAGGCCGTCCGCGATCAAGGCCACGCCGATCAGGATCAGGAAACTCAGCGCGAGCATCTTCACCGTCGGGTGCTGCCCGACAAAACCGCTCACCGGTTCCGCGGCAAAGATCATGACGATGACTGCCGCGATCACGGCAACCGCCATGATGGGGAAATGATCGGACATCCCCACCGCCGTCATCACCGTGTCGAAGGAAAACACGATGTCGATGATCGCGATCTGCAGAACGACGCTCATCAGGCCGGCGGTCGCAACCGCCTTACCGGTCGCCTCCTGCGTTTCACCTTCCACCGCGTGGTGGATTTCGGTCGTTGCCTTCGCCATCAGGAAAAGGCCACCGGCGAGCAGCAAGAGGTCGCGCCAGGAGATTTCGTACTCGCCGAAATCGAAGACGGGCTCCGTGAGCGTCACGATCCAGGCGGCGGAGGCCAGAAGCAGCAGGCGGGTTACAACCGCAGCGCCGAGGCCGAGCCGCCGACCGAGCTTCTGCTGATGCACGGGCAGCCGCGACGCCAGGATCGAAAGGAAAATGAGGTTGTCGACGCCGAGAACGATCTCGAGGATCGTCAAGGTTGCGAGGCTTGCCCAGTTCTCTGGCTGCAGGAAAAGATCGAACATGAGGAATAGGAGTGCATCGCGATGCGACATCCGTCAAGCGGAAGCTTCGATCCCGCTTCCCGTGACGAAGGGTCAGGTATGGAGGACCCGTCCATAGGCGTCGAGCACCGCCTCACCCATCATCTCCGACAGGGTGGGATGCGGGAACACGGCCTGCATGAGTTCGGCCTCGGTCGACTCGAGCGTCATGGCAACGCCATAACCCTGAATGAGTTCCGTCACTTCCGCGCCGATCATGTGCGCGCCGAGGATTTCGCCCGTCTTCGCATCGAAGACGGTCTTGACGAAGCCTTCTGTTTCACCAAGCGCAATGGCCTTGCCGTTCGCGCGGAAGGGAAACCGGCCGACCCTGACTTCGTATCCCTGTTCTTTCGCCTTGGCTTCCGTCAGGCCGATACTGGCGATCTGCGGCGTCGAATAGGTGCAGCCGGGGATGCGGCGCGGGTCGATGGGATGAATGCCCTTGACGCCGGCAATGCGCTCAGCGACCAGGATGCCCTCGTGACTTGCCTTGTGCGCGAGCCAGGGCGGGCCGACGAGATCGCCGATGGCGTAGAGACCCTTCACGCCCGTCTCCAGCCATTCGTTGACGACGACATGTGTCTTCTCGACCTTCACGCCCGCCTTTTCGAGGCCGATATTCTCGACATTGCCGACAATGCCGACGGCGGAGATGAGTTTTCCGGCTTCGAGCGTTTCGCTCTTGCCGCCAACGGTCACGGTCATCTTCACGCCGTTGCCGGAGACGTCCGTCTTCTCGATTTTCGCGCCGGTGAGAATACGGATGCCGCGCTTCTTGAACGCGCGCGCAGCTTCCTTCGAAATTTCCTCGTCCTCGACGGGGAGGATGCGGTCGAGCACTTCCACCACGGTCACTTCCGCACCGAAAGCGCGGTAGAAGCTCGCGAATTCGATGCCGATGGCGCCGGAACCGACGACGATCAGCGACTTCGGGATCGCCTTCGGGACCATCGCCTCGCGATAGGTCCAGATCGTCTTGCCGTCCGGTTCAAGACCCGGCAGCACACGTGCCCGCGCGCCGGTCGCGAGGATGATGTTCCTTGCCGCGATCTCGCTCGTCTTGCCATCCTTCGTCTCGACGGCGATCTTTCCTTCTCCAGCAAGCCTTCCCGTTCCCTCGATGACATCGATCTTGTTCTTCTTCATCAGGAACTTGACGCCGTTCGACAGTTGCGCGGCAACATTGCGGCTGCGGGTTACGACCGCCTCGGCATCGAAGCTCACCTTCTCGGCCTTGAGGCCAAACTCGTCGAGGCGATGCAACGTCTCGTATACTTCCGCCGAGCGAAGCAGCGCCTTGGTCGGAATGCATCCCCAGTTGAGGCAAATGCCGCCCAGTGCATCGCGCTCCACGACCGCGGCCTTGAGGCCGAGCTGTGCGGCGCGGATCGCGGCGACGTAACCGCCGGGGCCGGAGCCGATCACAACGACATCATACCGATCAGCCATCACAGAAGCATCCTTGCGGGATATTCCACGTAGGCCTTGAAGGCTTCGAGGAAGCCCGCGCCGAGCGCGCCGTCGATGGCGCGGTGGTCGCAGGACAAGGTGACCGTCATCACATTCGCGATTTCGAGCTTGCCGTTTCTCACAACCGGCCGTTCCTCGCCCTTGCCGACGGCGAGGATGGCCGCCTGGGGCGGATTGATGACGGCGGTGAAGTGCTTGATGCCGAACATGCCGAGGTTCGAGATCGAGAAGCTGCCGCCCTCATATTCCGATGGCTTCAACTTCTTGTCGCGGGCGCGTGCGGCGAGCGACTTTGCCTCTTCCGATATCTCCGCCAGCCCCTTCTTCTCTGCATGCCGGATAATCGGCGTGATGAGGCCGCCGTCGAGAGCGACGGCAATACCGACATCGGCCGACTTGTGTTTCAGGAGCGCGTTGCCCGCGAAACTCACATTCGCGTCCGGTACCTTGATCAGCGCGAGGGCCGCAGCACGGACGAGAAAATCGTTCACGGAAAGCTTCACGCCCTCGCCCGCTTCCTCGTTGAGCTTCTTGCGCGCGACGAGAAGTTCGTTGAGCTCGCAGTCTATGGTCAGATAGAAATGCGGAATTTCCTGCATCGATTGCGTGAGGCGGCGCGCAATGGTCTTGCGCATACCGTCGAGCGGCACTTCCTCGTAGGTGTCCTTGTCGTAGAAGGCGCGCGGATCGACACTCGGCATCGGTGCCGACGCAGCGGCCCCCGTGGCTTCCTTCTTCGGCGTAGCTTTCCGCGCGCCTTCGAGATCGGCCTTCACGATACGGCCACGCGGCCCCGAGCCCGCGATGGCGGCAAGGTCGATCCCCTGCTGCGCGGCGATGCGGCGGGCAAGCGGCGAAGCAAATACGCGCCCGCCCTTCGCCCTCTCCGGTGCCGGCGGTACCTTGCCGCCCGGATCGGCGGCTGGTTTCCTCGTGCTCGTCGTTTCCGGTTCCCGCTTCTTTTCTTCTGATTCAGGTTCTGGTGCGGATGTTTCCTTCGCCTGCGGCTTCTTCGGCGCGGCGGCTCCCGAAGGGACATACCCATCGAGCGCGCTTTCGTCTTCGCCCTCGTCCAGAAGAATGGCGATGGGTTTATTGACGGCGACACCTTCCGTGCCTTCATCGACGAGAAGGCGGCCGATCGTTCCTTCGTCCACGGCTTCCACTTCCATGGTCGCCTTGTCGGTCTCGATCTCGGCGATCACGTCGCCGGCGTTCACCGTGTCCCCCTTCTTCACATACCACTTGGCAAGCGTGCCTTCCTCCATGGTCGGCGAAAGGGCGGGCATCAGGATGGATGTGGGCATGGCCGCGCTCCTCAGCGGTAGCAGACGGTTTTCACCGCCTCTACCACTTCTTCGGCGCTTGGGAGCGCGAGCTTTTCGAGATTGGCCGCGTAAGGCATCGGCACGTTCTTCTGCGCGACGCGCAGGATCGGCGCATCGAGGTAATCGAAGGCCCTGGCCTGCACCTCCGCCGCGATCTCGGCGCCGATGCCGCAAACCGGCCATGTTTCCTCGACGGTTACAAGACGGTTCGTCTTCTTCACCGATGCGATCACGGTTTCCATGTCGAGGGGGCGGATCGTGCGCAGGTCGATCAGCTCGACATCGAGACCTTCCTCTTCAAGCTGCACCATCGCTTCAAGACAGTATGTAATGCCGTGGCTGTGCGAGACGAGGGTCACGTCCTTGCCCTCCTTCATCACGCGCGCCTTGCCGATGGGGAGAACATGGTCGTCGAGTTTCGGCACCTCGAAACTCTTGCCGTAAAGCACTTCGTTTTCGAGGAACACCACCGGGTTCGGATCGCGGATCGCAGCCTTCAGCAGGCCTTTCGCATCCGCCGCCGAATAAGGCGCTATCACGATCAGCCCGGGGATATGCGCATACCACGACGCATAGTCCTGGCTGTGTTGCGCGCCGACGCGGGAGGCAGGGCCGTTGGGTCCGCGGAAGACGATGGGACAAGACATCTGGCCGCCCGACATGTAGCGCGTCTTCGCGGCCGAATTGATGATCTGGTCCATCGCCTGCATGGCGAAATTGAACGTCATGAATTCGACGATGGGGCGCAGGCCTGCCATCGCGGCACCGACGCCGAGACCTGCAAAGCCATGCTCGGTGATCGGCGTATCGACCACGCGCCTGTCGCCAAACTCGGCGAGCAGGCCCTGCGTCACCTTGTAGGCGCCTTCATACTGCGCCACTTCCTCGCCCATGACGAAGACGCGTTCGTCGCGCCGCATCTCTTCGGCCATCGCATCGCGGAGCGCCTCGCGCACGGTCTGCGACACGAATTCCGTGCCTTCGGGAATGTCGGGGTCGCTTTCGACTTCGGCTTTGGGTTGTTTGCGTTCGGTGCCGGTCTTTTCACGTGTTTCGCGGCTGGTTGCTTCGCCCTGCCCGGGCTCGGTTTTCGGCGTCGCCTTCTTCGGCGCGGCCTTCGCTTCCGACACGTCCTCGCCTTCCTCGGCAAGAAGCGCGATGACGTCGTTAACCTTCACATTCTCTGTGCCTTCATCGACGAGGATCTTCGCAACCGTTCCTTCGTCGGCGGCCTCCACTTCCATGGTCGCCTTGTCGGTCTCGATCTCGGCAATCACGTCGCCCGCAGTCACCTGGTCGCCCACCTTCACATGCCATTTGGCGAGCGTGCCTTCCTCCATCGTGGGCGAGAGAGCCGGCATGAGCACTTCAATCGGCATGGGCGTCAGGCCTCCACTTCGGCGAGAACATCGGTCCAGAGCTCGGAAGCGTCCGGCTCCGCACTCGACTGTGCGAACTCGGCGGCCTCGTTGACGATCGCCTTGATCTCCTTGTCGATCTGCTTCAGATCGTCCTCCGAAAGCGATTTCGCCTCGACGAGGCGCAACCTCACCTGCTCGATCGGGTCGTGCTCGGCGCGCATCTTGTTCACTTCTTCCTTGGCGCGGTATTTAGCCGGGTCCGACATCGAGTGACCGCGATAGCGATAGGTCATCATTTCGAGGATGTAGGGGCCTTTGCCCGCACGGCACGCCTCAACGGCGCGCTTGCCTGCCTCGCGCACCGCGCGCACATCCATACCGTCGACCTGTTCGCCGGGGATGTTGAAGCTGATGCCGCGTTTGGCGAGGTTCGTCTGCGCGCTCGCTCGGACGACGCTCGTGCCCATGGCGTACTGGTTGTTTTCGATCACATAGACGACGGGCAACTGCCAGAGCTCCGCCATGTTGAAGCTCTCATAGACCTGCCCCTGGTTCGCCGCGCCGTCACCGAAATAGGTCAGGCAGACATGTCCGCTCTCGCGATACTTGTTGGCGAAGGCCAGGCCCGTGCCGAGCGGCACCTGCGCGCCCACGATGCCGTGACCGCCATAGAATTTCTTCTCGACACTGAACATGTGCATCGAGCCGCCCTTGCCTTTCGAATAGCCGCCCGAGCGCCCGGTGAGTTCGGCCATGACGCCTTTCGGGTCCATGCCGGTAGCAAGCATGTGCCCATGGTCGCGATAACCGGTGATGACCTGGTCGCCTTCCTCGATCGCGCCCTGCATGCCGACGACCACGGCCTCCTGCCCGATATAGAGGTGGCAGAAGCCGCCAATCAGCCCCATGCCGTACATCTGGCCCGCCTTCTCCTCGAAGCGGCGGATCAGCAGCATGTCGCGATAGGCCTGCAATTCCTCATCCTTCGAGAGTGGCACAGGACCACCCCCGGCTTTCTTCGGTTGTTTTTTCTGGGCAGGTTTCGTGGCGGCTTTCGCCGGCCGGGAAGATGATCTGGACGCCATTCAATGGGCCTCGACGCCGGAAATTGAAGACAGGCACGAACATAGTGGCACGAAAAGCCACCCGCACCACACTTTAGGATTATCTCATAAATATTTGGTTTCAATGACAAAAAGAGAAATTAACCGGATATCGGTTAAGTGCCGCTGGGGCCACGTCGCCGATTAGCGGGGCGTCTGCACCCGGCCCGGCTGAGGCTCGAGAAAAATCACCACCTCGTTCGGGCCGCCATAGCCCAGCGCCGCACGGGCGCGCTCGTCGAGAAGATCGGGGTCGAGGCTTTCCGGCCGGAGCAGCGCCACCTGCCTGTCGAGCTGCTCGCGCTTCGTCTCCACTTCGGAAAGCTGGTGCTCCAGCGTGTCGGTCCGGTTCTGGATGTCGAGCCAGGAGATGAAGCCGTGCCGGCCATAGACAGCGTGATAGGCGAAATAGCCGAGCACGACGATGCAGACGAACGGGATCAGCGCCTGCCTGAGGCGGAGCGGTTCGGAGGTGCGAATCATCGTGTAGCTATCCATGACCGGCAGGGAATCACATAGCGATTCCAACGGTCAAGCTGGATTCGCGAAAATCAGGTCTCCGGCGTGACTCAGGCTTTCAGAATGCCCCGGCCGGCATATTCGGCGGAGGCCCCCAGCGCCTCTTCGATGCGGATGAGCTGGTTGTACTTCGCAAGCCGGTCCGAGCGCGCGAGCGAACCGGTCTTGATCTGACCGCAATTCGTCGCGACCGCGAGATCGGCAATCGTCGCATCCTCGGTTTCGCCGGAGCGATGCGACATGACGGCTGTGTAGCTCGCCTTATGCGCCATCTCGACGGATTCGAGCGTCTCGGTGAGCGAACCGATCTGGTTCACCTTCACGAGGATCGAATTCGCGACGCCCTTCGCAATGCCATCGGCGAGGCGGCGTTTGTTGGTGACGAAGAGATCGTCGCCGACGAGCTGCACCTGTCCGCCAATGCGGTCGGTGAGCGCCTTCCAGCCCTCCCAATCGTCTTCGGCCATGCCGTCTTCGATCGAGACGATCGGATACTTGCCGACGAGGTCGGCCCAATAGTCCACCATGCCGCCGGCATCGAGCTTCTTGCCCTCGCCTTTCAGGTCGTAGACGCCGCCCTTGAAGAATTCGGTCGAGGCAGCATCAAGTGCGAGGCAGATATCTTCGCCCGGCTTGTATCCGGCCTTCTCGATCGCCTTCATGATGAAGCCGATGGCCTCTTCCGTCGAAGCGAGGTTCGGCGCGAAGCCGCCTTCGTCGCCCACGTTCGTGTTGTGGCCGGCGGCCTTCAATTCGCCCTTCAGCGTGTGGAAGACTTCCGAGCCCATGCGCACGGCATCGGCAATCGAGCCTGCCGCCACCGGCACGATCATGAATTCCTGAATATCGATCGGATTGTCGGCATGTTCGCCGCCATTCACGATGTTCATCATCGGCACGGGAAGCACCCGCGCGGCGGGGCCGCCGACATAGCGGAAGAGCGGCTGGCCAAGCGAAGCGGC
Source organism: Parvibaculum sp. (assembly GCA_014359855.1). Taxonomy (GTDB): domain Bacteria; phylum Pseudomonadota; class Alphaproteobacteria; order Parvibaculales; family Parvibaculaceae; genus Parvibaculum. The sequence goes on along the minus strand of JACIYQ010000327.1, from coordinate 2,205 downwards.
TTGCGCCTTCGCGACCGCGAGCGACACGCCGAGGATTGCGTTCGCACCGAGACGGGACTTGTTGTCGGTTCCATCGAGCGCGATCAGGGCGCGGTCGATCTGAATTTGCTCGGAAGCATCCATGCCGCCGATCGCGTCGAAGATCTCGCCATTCACCGCGCCGATCGCGTTCAGCACGCCCTTGCCCTTGTAGCGCGCGCCGCCGTCCCGGAGTTCCACCGCTTCATGCGCGCCCGTCGATGCACCCGACGGCACGCCTGCGCGGCCCAGCGCTCCGTCTTCCAGCAGCACGTCCACCTCGACCGTCGGATTGCCCCGGCTGTCCAGAATTTCGCGACCGATGATGTCGATGATGGCGGCCATGTCGTCCCGTCTTTCGTTTGAAATGATGTGGCAAGCCGGACGTGAACCCGGTGGCGGTTACATAGCGGAGAGGCGCGCGGGACGAAAGGGGCTATTCGCCCGGCACAGTGCCGGGGACAGGCCTTTCCTACCGTTTGGACATGCGCGTTCTCGGCGCCCGGCCCGAGCCAGCCGAAGCCGAGGCAGAACTTCTGGCCCACCTGTGCGGAACTGAAAGACGCGCTGACGCCGAAGCCGATCATCTTCGCCTCGACGACGGTCACGCCGAACTTCTCCGCCGAAGCCTTCTGGCGGTTCGCCTATGAGGAGACGGAACTCGATCCGGCGGGCTCGTTCTTCTCGCCCGACATGCCCTTCTGTGTGTCCGACCTCGAGCAGAACGCCTCGCAGCTCGACGGCACCAGCGATCCGATCCCTGAATTGCCCGGGTCCGAACACGGCGAACTATCTGCAGGGGCTGAAGCAGGTCTCCATCGGCATCGACGCCGACTATCAGAGCACCTGGAAGGGAGGCCTGAGCTACACCAACATCTTCGGTGCCGGCTTCGACAACCCGGCCTTCGACCGCGACTTCATCATGGCGAGCGTTTCCTACGCCTTCTGATGAAGCCTTAGAACAAGACGATAAGACCCCGGAAAGCCACCGCTTTCGGGGGTTTTTCTTTGTCGGCTTGACGCAGGCCCGCGGCTCCTGTTCAACACGCCCGACGGAGCGTCTCGACGATGACAGAAACGGCAAACACAAAGGCCCTCGTGCTTTTTTCGGGCGGGCAGGACTCGACGGTCTGCCTCGCATGGGCGCTTGCGCGCTATGGGCAAGTGGAGACGGTCGGCTTCGATTACGGTCAGGCGCATGCCGTCGAGCTTGAATGCCGCGAGACGCTGCGCGAGCGGCTCGCAGCCCTCAACCTCGAATGGGCCACGAAGCTTGGTCCGGACCACATGATCGCGCTGCCGGAACTCGGCCGGATCAGCGAGACCGCGCTCACCCGCGATGTCGAGATCGAGATGGGTGACAATGGCCTGCCGACCACCTTCGTGCCCGGCCGCAACCTTCTGTTCTTCACTTATGCGGCGGCGCTGGGTTACCGGCGCGGGGCTCAGGTTCTCGTGGGCGGCATGTGCGAAACGGATTATTCGGGCTATCCCGACTGCCGCGCCGGCACGATCGCGGCACTCGAACAGGCGATCTCGCTCGGCATGGACAAGCCATTCACCCTCGCGACGCCGCTCATGCGGATCGACAAGGCGGCGACCTGGAAACTCGCGGAGGAGCTCGGTGGCAAGGCTCTGGTCGATCTCACCATCGAGGAAAGCCACAGCTGTTACCGTGGCGACCGCTCGATGCGTCATGACTGGGGCTATGGATGCGGCGCCTGCCCCGCCTGCGCGTTGCGCGCCCGGGGCTACGCCGCCTATATCTCGGGCGAGGCGTGAACCCATGTATTCGGTGAAGGAAATCTTCTACACGCTGCAGGGCGAAGGTGCGAATGCCGGGCGCCCGGCCGTCTTCTGCCGTTTCGCGGGCTGCAACCTCTGGACCGGCCGCGAGCAGGACCGCGCGCGTGCGATCTGCACCTTCTGCGATACGGACTTTGTCGGCACGGATGGCGAGGGCGGCGGCAAATTCGCCGATGCCGGAGCGCTGGCGGATGCCGTCGAAGCGGCCTGGGTGAGCGGTGCGGACCACAACCGCTTCGTCGTCTGCACGGGGGGCGAGCCCCTGCTGCAACTCGACGCGGCGCTCATCGCGGCCCTTCATGCTAAAGGTTTCGAAATTGCCGTCGAAACCAATGGCACGATAGCGGCGCCCGAAGGCATCGACTGGATCTGCGTCAGCCC